>CATMNW010000290.1 GCA_950071875.1 uncultured Erythrobacteraceae bacterium
CCCGGCCAGTCGATACGGCGGATGCGGTGTCCGTCGGCCAGTACGAAAAACGATTCGACCGCATCTACCGGTATGGCGCGCCGATCGATCGGCGCCTCGTTCGTGTGCGTGCCGGTGATGTCGCTCTCCCGTATGGTTACTTTTTGGTAAGCACGTTTCTGTAGCGTCGGCCCTCGAAATCAGCCTCGGGGACGAAATGCAAAGCGAAATCTTCACCTACGTATTGCTTGCCGGATTGGCAATCGCGCTCGTCTGGGTGATCGTCACCGACCTGAAGAGCCGGACCATAAGCAACAGGCTTACGCTGACCGTCGCGCTCGGCGCGCCACTCTACTGGCTGTCCGTCGGCTTGCCATTGTGGCCCGCCATCGGTCTGCAAATCGGTCTTTCTCTAGCTGTCTTTGCGGTATGCTGCGTACTGTTCGCTGTCCGCCAGATGGGCGGCGGCGATGTCAAGCTGCTGACGGCGCTGGCGCTGTGGGTTCCGCCTTCGCAGTTCACCTTGCTCTTGATTGCCATGGCGATGCTGGGCTGGGTTCTCACCATGGCGGTAGGCGCATGGCGGGTCGCGCACTCGAAAACCATCAGGACCAATCCGGCGCGTGACGCGGCTCTGCTGGTTATCGGCACCGGTATCGCAGCCTTGTTCGCCAGCGCCGTGCTGGGCGGGCCCACACTGCCGCTTCCGCAAAGCTTGGTCGAATCGTCCACCACAAGTGTTGCGGCGGGCCTGACGCTCGTCCTTGCGCCATTCATCGTCCTTCTCGTGGTTACGCTCGGTTCGATACGCATCATCCGCCGCCACGATCGCGATGTCTGGGTACCTTACGGACCGGCGATCTCGCTTGCCGGCATCTGGATCGTGGCCAGCGGGCAACTTCTGGCGGCAAGCGCTGCAGCGAACATCGGCTGACAACCCGATTTTAACCAATTCGCCCGTACAGCGTGAAACCATACTTGCCCGCAATGAGATTCAGCGGGCCGAACTAGGGGGCTAGACAGCCATGGATAGGAAGAAGCTGGTTCTGTTGATTGGTGCGCTGGTCATTGCGATCGGCACGGGACTGGTCGCGCGGAGCATGTTTGCAGGCGCCGGTGCGCCAACGGCCAACGCGGCCGCCCAGGTCGAACCGCAGGGCCCCAAGGTGCTTGTTGCACAGCGTGCGTTGCCGGTCGGCACGATCATTACCGCCGATTCAATCGGCTTCCAGCTCTGGCCGGAAGAGCTCGTACAGGACGCCTATTTCCTGGACGGCGAAGCCGACATGTCGAAGCTTCTCGGAACGGTGGTCCGCCACCCGATCACTGCCGGTGAACCTGTCACCCAGGGATCGCTGGTCGCCCCAGGCGATCGCGGCTTCCTGGCCGCTGCCCTGGCACCGGGAATGCGCGCCATCACCGTTCCCGTCACCGCCCAGTCGGGTGTGGCCGGTTTCGTGTTCCCGGGTGACCGGGTCGACATGGTCCTTACCCAGCAGATCGACGGCAATGACGGTACCGATCTGAAGGCATCGGAAACCATACTTCGTAACCTTCGCGTACTGGCCACCGACCAGTCGACCGTGTCCGAGAAAACCGAAGACGGTTCTACCGTCGTCAAGGCCTTCCGCACCGTCACGCTCGAGGTCACTCCGGTCATCGCCGAAAAGGTTGCTGTCGCGCAGACCATCGGCACGCTGAGCCTTTCGCTCCGCTCTCTGGCCGATAACCAGAGCGAACTGGAACGCGCCATCGCTGCAGGCGATGTGTCCATCCCCGATAACGCCACGCCGGAAGAGGAAGAACGCATCCTTCGCGAAGCGATGGCTCGCCCGGATGATGGCAAGAGCACTTATGTGACCGGCAACGACGTCTCGCGTTTCCAGCGTGGCAGCCTGCCTCCGCAGGGCGGTGCCGCGCAACCGCAACTCGCAGCGCCTGGCCCCGGTGCAGTATTCGGCGCTCCCGCACCCAGCGGCCCGAGCGTTCGTGTGACCCGCGGCAAGGCCACCGAAGATGTCTCGGTCGGCAAGACCGGAACCAAAGCACTGCTCGGCAAGCAGGCATCCGGCACCATGCAGGCCGCAAAGACCGTGCCGGTCGCACAATCGGCGATCGTCCGTTGAGCCGGGCCCAGAAACAGGAAAGCCATTCAGGGGGCAATTCCATGAAACGTCGTCTTACCACCAAACTGTTGCTCGCCAGCCTGGCAATTGCGCCGCTGGCATCGGCATCCACGAACGTCGCGACCGCGCAATCGATCGTTCGTCCGAGCTCGGATATCGTATTGTCGATCGGGCGCGGAGAACTGATCAATGTGCCCGGCAACATGGCCGATGTCTTCATCGCGAATGACGATATTGCCGACGTCCAGGTCAAATCGCAGCGCCAGCTGTATGTCTTCGGCAAGGCCGGCGGCGAAACGACGATTTACGCCAGCAACACGGCTGGCGATGTCATCTGGTCGGCCAACGTACGCGTCGGTTCGAATATCGGCAGCATCGACCAGTTGCTCGGTCTCGCCATGCCCGAGGCCAAGATTTCGGTCGCGACCATGGGCACCAATACGGTCCTCCTGACCGGCACTGTGGCCGCCCCGGAAGATGCAGAAGAAGCCCAGCGTCTCGTCGAAGCCTTCGTGGGCGAAGAAACGAACGTCATCAGCCGCCTTCGCATGGCAACGCCGCTTCAGGTCAACCTGCAAGTGCGCATTGCCGAAGTCAGCCGCAGCTTTGTTCGCGCAATTGGCGTGAATTTGGCATCGGTGGATAGCTCGAGTGGTTTCAAGTTCGGTGTCGGACAAGGCCGTGAGGGTGCATTCCCGCAGTACACTCCGGGAAGTCCCGCAGGTCTCGGCGTTGGGGTCGTTGAAGGGCCTGACGGTGCGAGCGTCGTATCCAACATCACGCCCGGAGCGACATTCGCTGCGTTCGGCAAGTTTCTCGGCCTGGACATCGCGTCTGCGCTGGACCTTGCGGAAACAGAGGGCTTCCTGACCACGCTTTCGCAGCCCAATCTGACTGCGCTTTCTGGCGAAACAGCCGAGTTCCTCGCTGGCGGCGAGTTTCCGATCCCGCTTAGCCAGGGCCTTGGTACTACTACCATTGAATACAAGAACTATGGCGTCAGCCTTGCTTACACGCCGACCGTCCTTGCCAATGGTCGCATTTCGCTGCGCGTTCGCCCTGAAGTATCGGAAATCTCGAGCCAGAACGCGATCACGCTGAACGGCTTCCAGGTTCCCTCGCTTGTAACCCGGCGCGCAGAAACGACGGTTGAGCTCGGTTCGGGGCAGAGCTTCATGATCGCCGGTCTGCTGTCGAATTCGGCACAGAACTCGATCGACAAGACCCCGGGCCTCGGCGATGTGCCGATCCTCGGCAATCTCTTCCGCTCGACCACCTATCGCAAGGGCGAAACCGAGCTGGTCATCGTGGTAACTCCGTATCTGGTGCGCCCGGTCGATGCCAACGACATCGTCCTGCCTACCGACGGTTTCCGTAAACCGACCGAGTTCCAGCGCCTTCTGGGCTTCCAGCAGAGCGACGGTGTTTCCGGAGAGGATCGTCCGAAGCCACGTGCTGTCGAGACCACTCCCGCGGCTCCGGCAATCTCGTACGGCCAGCCGACCGATAATGGCGAGCAGCAGGCTTCGACGAAGTCCGAGGCGCGCCGCAATGAACGCACCGCGTCGGCTCAGCCCGGCTTCAGCTTCGAAAATACGAGTGGTTTCGCTGGCATCATCAAACAGTATCGGCTCAGTAACTGATAATTATGCAGCCGCGGTACTTTCTGACCCCCGGGTAAGTGATGCTTCCCTGGGCTATGACGGTGACAAGATATCATGAGTGGCAGAGA
>CATMNW010000291.1 GCA_950071875.1 uncultured Erythrobacteraceae bacterium
CTGCTTTTGGCTGCCGTCGAAGCCAGCGGCCGTGCCCGCTGCGACATCGCGCGCGACGCGCAGATCCATAAGGATGCTATGCGCCGCGTCCTTGCCGGTGAACGCTCGGCCAGCCTAGGGGAAGCCCTGCGCATTCTCGCCGCGAGCGGCGTCGCGCCGCACGCACACCTGCTTCTTTTCCTCGTCAGCAGCGGAGATCACGCGATTGCGTGGCTGCAATCGGACCTCGCACAATTTTTCGAGGACTTTTCCGGCGAGCTGCCTTCAGCGCTCGAGCGTGTCTTGGGCAACCAGGTTCATGAGGTGAAGCCGCGTTGGGCCAAGGGCACCGCGCAACGTGTTGCACGGCTGCTTTCAGACCACATCGATGAGCTCGAACGTAAGGATGCGCTGCTTGGCGATGTCTTCACCGTTGCCGATGGAGGCCATCGTGGGTGAAGAGATCGACAAAGGATCGACAGAGCCACGCCAGGTGACGCGGCTCATTCACTTGCCCGAGGTTCAGCACCGTGTCGGGCTTGGCCGTTCGACGATCTACCGCTGGATGGCCGAAGGCAAGTTTCCGGGACCGGTGGAGCTCGGTGGGTATTCGGTCGCTTGGGAAGAGCGAGCTATCGATGTTTGGATATCCCAACGCCTCGATAGCGCATAGTCCTATTGGCGAATGCTGAACACATTACCCTCGACGTCGCAATCTGTGGCTTCAAACGAGCGCTGTCGCACAGATGGAGACAGGAATGGGGCCGTGAGCAGACTTTCCGGTTTCAGCCATGGTCACGTCTGAACCGGACATTCTGCTTCTGCCAAAAACTATGGATATCTGGGGTCGACATTTCGATATCTTCGACTCGATAGAATACAAAGTCTGCGGCCCATCACCACATGTTACATTCGATCCAGAACTGCATGGCGGAACGGATCCTGTCATCTAGACTAAACGGATGACGGCTATCGCCGTCTTGTGTCCAGAAAGGTACGCCCCCTCGAAGCGATCGAGGCGTTCTTAGCGGTGGCGGAAGCGGGCGGGGTGCGCGCAGGGGCGGCGACGCTGTCGCTCAGCCCGTCAGCGACCAGTCGAAGGATCGCCGCGCTGGAGGCCTTTCTCGATATCGATCTGTTCAATCGCTCGAACGGCGGACTGCAACTCACCGCGGCTGGAATGACCTATCGCAATGCGGCCGAGGCAGCGATCGAAGCGCTCGGTCGCGTCCAAACCATGGGTACCCCCAAGCGCGACGCGACTCTTACCGTAGCGGCATCGCACAGTCTCGCCCTGCGGTGGCTGATTCCCCGAAGCGGCGATTTCGCTCTTACAACCGGTGTACGTCTCGACGTTCGACCGACCCGCGATCCGAACATCCTGCGTTCCGGGGAAGCACAGTTGGCGATCTGGGCCTCGTTCCAGGATCCGGATCTCCTTTCGGAAAACGTCTTGGAAGTTCTGGGGTGCCCCGTCTCCGCTCCATCGCTCATTGAAGAACAAGGCGGTGAACTGGGCGAAGCCGACATCGCTCGCCTTCCTCTACTCGCGCCGCGCTTGCCGGAGAATCTCTGGCCGCGCTGGCTCGCCTTGGCCGGTCTTGATCACGAAGAGATCGACGTTCGACTGTTCGATACGAATGTGCTCGCATACGAGGCCGCGGCTGCAGGACTCGGCGTCGCTCTCGCGATCCCTTTCATGTGCGAGGAGCACCTGGCCCGCGGTTCGCTGGTCCCGTGCGGCCAGTCGCGACTGATCGGGGAGCATTACAGACTCTATCGGCGCCGCAGCCGTGCGGGTCCGTCCGCACCGGAAACGCATTTCATCCATTGGGCGCGCAGGGAGGCAAGGAAGGCGGGCGATCGCTTCGCGGCAATTGGTTGATCAACCTTCTAGCCGATCCGCACCAAGGTGGCGCTGGCGGTGACGATAAGCCTTTCCTCGGCACCATTGCTCGCATGGAAATCGGCAGTCACCACCACCTGACGCTTACCCGCGCGTTTAACCGTTGCATTGGCATACACTCGGTCACCGACACGTGCAGGGCCGAGCATATGCGTCGTCACATTCGCAGTAACGACCGCTCCGCATTGCGAAACCGCAGCAAAACCGCACACGATGTCAGCCAGGCTTGAAAGCACCCCGCTATGTAGCGTTCCGTGCGACTGGGTTAGGTCCGGACGCACGGTTAGCGCCAGTTCGCAGGTTCCTTGCCAGCAGCGGACGACTTCCAGGCCCAAGAAGCTGGTGAAGGGCGAGGCGGCGACGCCTTCGCGTTCGATATGGGCGCGCATAGCTTCCGGTGTGTCGGGCAAGGTCATTCGAACGCTCCTTCAGGACGAGCTATCAATAGCCGTTCGGGCGATACTCGCCCTGTCAGCAAATCGCGAAAGGCTTCTACGATCGCGTCCGGTCCGTCGACATGCTCGCGGATGAACCAGTCGGTCGATCGCGAGGCGAATTCCGCAATCGCGGCCGCGCGATCACGTTCGAATACCTCAAGGCCATTGAGCGCGATCTCCCTACCGATCCGCTCCGGTGCGAAAAACACGGTATCGTCGTTCAACGAGGCGGCTCCCGCATGTGTTGCCCCGATCCGCACGACACGGAGGGCATCGCCGTTCCGCTCGCTCAGACCGCGGATAAGGGAAGGGTCTCCGGTAAAATCCAGGATGAGCGTGCCGGCGGCAAGCTGCGGAAGCTCATCATGAGCCGCGACGCTGTCGTAGACCATTGTGCGCTCGACGAAATCCCGGTTACGCGCGCTCGTCAGCCCGAGCAACGGCGGACCGTCACCGTGGCGTAGGGCATAGCCAAGTGCGCTCTTGCTGGACGCGCTGGTCACCGCGATCTGTGACGCTCCGAACCAGTTCTCCTCACGTAACCAGCGATCGAGCACGAGGCCCAGCACTACCAGCGGGCGAAACAGCAGCGCATCTTCGCGCTCGCGGAGCGAACCGGCCGCGGGAAGATATCTGTTGTATCCGCGGTCGACCGCCGCGCGCTCGTCGCTCGTTTCCCGCCATCCTCCTTTTGCTGGCTCAAGACGCAGAATGGCGTGCGATGCCATCGGAACCAGTCCGTAAGCGATCGTTCCATTGGCGAGGCGCACCTCGCCCCAGGCAGGCGGCACGATCCTGGGAGGCTCGGTCGGAAACAGTTTCCAGTAGCCGAACTGACCGCCGGTCAGGGCATAGGTCACGACATTGGCGGTTAGCGCGAGTTGCAGCACCGCTCCCGGTTTGAAAGGAAAGATGGGGTTCCACTCGATCCTGTCAGATCGCAGATCTTCCCGCTCCAGCTCGTATCGCCACGCCATCGAGCGGTTGTAGCAGGAGTGTTGCAGAATTGCTGTTGCCCGACAAGCAACACCGTGCCGGTCTGCGCAATACCCGGCCCAGCCAAGCCTTCGTTACATGCGGCCCCGTTCGCAGTTGCAGCAAATCGGATCGGGCCAACGATGAATCTCGCGCTTCTCGCTTTAACCATAACCGCCGGCGCTATCGTCACCTCCCCTCTGCAAGCTCAGGATTTGCCTTCCGAAGCGGAGGGCCCGGTCGTGAAGGACCCCGCCAATACCATCGTGGTGACCGGCACCCGCAGCGCCGGACGTAGCGCACTGGAGGCAGCTGTACCGGTGGACGTTGTCAGCGAAGAGGAGCTGAACGCCACCGGGTATGCCGATCTCAACCGCGCGCTGAATTTCCTCGAGCCGTCGGTCAATTTTCCGCGCGCGGCCACCACCGCCACGGCGGCGAACACGCGGCCGATCACGCTACGCGGCCTGTCGCCCGATCAGACGCTCGTGCTCGTTAACGGCAAGCGCCGCCACGCCAACGCCGTCCTCAGATCGGA
>CATMNW010000292.1 GCA_950071875.1 uncultured Erythrobacteraceae bacterium
GACGGCTCCCACGATTATTACAATGCGCGCTGGTATGAATTCTCGGGTGTCCCTGTCGGATCAACCGACGGCGAAGGATGGGCCGGGATGTTTCATGAGGATGACCAGGCCGATGCATGGAATAAATGGAACCACAGCCTCGCTACCGGCGAACCGTACGAGGTTGAATATCGCCTGAGGCATCACAGCGGTGATTATCGCTGGATGATCGGTCGTGCGCTGCCGATCCTCAACGAGCAGGGTGAGATACAGCGCTGGATCGGCACTTGTACGGATATCGACGAGCAGAAGCGCACCGCCCTCCAAAACTGTTTGAAAGCGTCCAGGTCCTCAACGGCGCCAGCGCCTTCCTGAACGGTGCAGCACCGGGCGGATCGGGACTTGGCGGAAGCGTCAATCTGCAGCTCAAGAGGGCCGGAGACACCGACCTCAATCGCGTAACCGTTTCAGCCAGCGAGAATGCCCACTTCGGCGGCAGCTTCGATGTCGCTCGCCGCTTTGGCCAGAACGGCGAATGGGGCGTTCGCCTGAATGCAGCCTATCATGACGGCGAAACGTCGATCGACCGTGAAGATCGCCGCACTCAGGTCGTGGGCGGTGCGATCGATTATGACAGTGGCCCGCTACGGGCAGCTCTCGACCTGGCGTTCCAGAATGTCCGGATCGACGCCTTCCGGCCGAAGGTCACCGTCGGAAGCGCAACGATCCCCGCCGTTCCCGATGGCGATGCGAACTATGCGCAGGATTTCACCTACACCGAACTGCGCGATGTTTTCGGCGCGCTGGCCGTGGAATACGATCTTGCCGACAATGCATTGGCATACTTCAGGGCCGGTGCGCGCGACGGGCGCGAGGAGGGTATTTACGGCGGCATAACCGTTCTCGATGCCGCCAGCGGTGCTGCGAACGGCACGGCGCTGTTCGTCCCGCGGACCGACAACAACGAAGCGCTCGAAGCTGGCATCCGCGCGAAGCTGGGCGAAGCGATCACCCACGAGTTCAATTTCGGCGGCAATGCCAGCTGGCAGGTGAACCGCAACGCCTACGATTTTCGCTACGGACCGGGTTTTGCCGACTACGCCACCAATATCTACGACACCCCACAAGTGGACCTGCCTTCTTCGACCCTCGTCGGCGGCGACTTGGTTGATCCATTCCCGATTGCGCGGACGCGACTGTGGAGCGCTTTCGCATCGGACACGATGGGGATGATCGAAGATCGATTGCAGGTCACAGCGGGTCTGCGCCTGCAATCCATCAATGTGAAGAGCTACAGCTACTTCGGCGGCGACCTCGCGACGGAATATGATGATAGTGCGGTTACGCCCGTGATCGGCGTGGTCCTGCAGCCGTTCGATGGCCTATCGCTATACGGCAACCGGATCGAAGCACTCCAGCAAGGCCCGACAGCGCCGCTCGATCCGGCACTCGTAAACAATCCGGGCGAGGTTCTCGCCCCGCGCAAGTCGCTGCAGTACGAGGTTGGAGGCAAGCTGGCACTGGGCGATGTCTTCGTCGGTCTCGGCGCCTACCGCCTTGAGCGACCGGGAGAGGGTGTGCTTGCCGACGGCAGCTTCGGATACCTCGGGGATCAGACGCACCAAGGCATCGAGTTCACGGTCAACGGCGATCTGACACCCAGCCTGAGGCTGATCGGCGGCGCAGCTCTGACCGATGCGAAGCTCGTCAGCGGCAACGAGGTACCTGGCGTTTCCGAATACACCGCCAATGCAGACTTGGAGTGGGACTTGGGCTTTGTGCCTGGCGCGACGATCACAGCGCGTGCAGTGCACACGGGTCCGCAGTGGGTCGATGCCGCCAACACGCTCGAACTCGATAGCTGGACGCGTATCGATCTCGGTGCGCGCTACGTCTTCGCGGCGGACGACACGCCGGTCACGCTCCGCCTTTCGGCCGATAATATCACGAACGAAAAGTACTGGGCCAGCGCGTTCGACGTCTTTTCTGCCGCACTGCTGCAAGGAACCCCGCGCACAATCAAAGCCAGCATCTCTGCCGACTTCTAAGTTGGGCTGCGATGGGGCCGCTAGTGGTCAGTCCGGTCCTGGTCGACAAGGCGCAGATAGCGGACATTCGGCTTGCGACCCGTGAGCGGACATTGGTCGCATTACACCGCTGTGTGAAAGCAGTCGTTGGGTTGGAATGGAGAGAACTCCGGCGATCGGGTGCTGCTCAACCCAACATAGATCCGGCGTCGGAGGCAGCTGTAGGGTAAGCAAACATAGTCGATTTAATATCGTCCGCATTAAGCCCATGTCGGATGGCTAAGCCGAAGATATTGATCAGTTCGTCAGCGTCAGGGCCGACCAGGTGAGCCCCAAGGATGCGTCCTGTTCTAGTTTCGACCAGCACCTTGTGGCCGTAGATCTCTTCGTTCAGCCGCCTTGCCGAAAACCAACCTGGGTGCGATCCAGCATTCACCGTGAAATCCAAACCTGCCTCGTGCGCCTCGCTTTCCAGCATTCCGACCCGCGCCGCCGGCGGCTCCGTGAAAAGTGCACTAGGAACCCCACAATAGTTCGGAGCTCGGCCGCTATCTTCGAGTATGTTCTCAAGAACCACTTTGGCATCATGACTGGAGACCGGAGTCAGTGGCGGACCATTTGCAGCAGCGTCACCCGCCGCGAAGACTTTGGGGTTGCTTTGGCTTCGTAGTTGAGCGGTAAGCACCAAGCGACCCTCGTCACAGGCGACGTCTCCCGCCCCCAGATCGAGCGAACCGATCGCAGGGACTCTTCCGGCAGCGTGCACCACCAAGTCCCCTTCGATCCTGCGGTCGCCAGCATGGACGGTCAGAACGCCGCCTCTCTTCGCTACGCTGTTCACCTCGGCGTCCACGATTTCAATGCCGAGATCGTCGAAACTCGGCATGAGCCAATCGACCGTGTCAGGGTCGAAGGCTTTCAGAATGCGGCCTCGTTGGAAGATTGTGACCTTTGCACCGGCGCGCGCGGCGAGGTGGGCAAATTCTGCGGCAATGTATCCGCCGCCGACGAATACGATCCGATCTGGAAGGGTTTTGAGTTCTAGGAATGCATCGCTGTGAATCAGCAATTCCTCACCTTCGATCCCAAGCGGTCGAGGCTCTGCTCCCGTTGCGATAAGAGCGTGCGAGAAACTCAGTTCCCGGTCGCCTATCACGATCCTGTCGGGGCCAGCAAAGCGTGCCGCGCCGTGAAAAGTCGCGACGCCCTTACGCTCGTAGCGAGCTTCCTGCTTTTCAGGGACGGGGTCGGTAAAGCTGCGCTTGAATGCCTGGAGGTCGGCCCAATCAATTGAAACCGAGCCCTTGATGCCCTTCCCCTTCATTCGCCTGTATGCCGCGAGCGCTTCCTCTCCGCTCACCATCATCTTTTTCGGGTCGCACCCTCGAAGCGCACATGTGCCACCGTAAGGCCGATAATCGATAACCGCGCAGCGCTTCCCGGCGTTGGCCATCTGGTGGACCGCGACCTGCGCAGCAGTTCCCGATCCGATGGCGACGAAATCGAAAGCCTCAGCCATGGCAGCAATCCCCTTCCTGTATTGGGGGGCAGGGAACGGTGCCGTACGAGCAAAACACGCAGCAATCGCCTTGGAGCGGCTGAAGGCGAACGCCGCAACCCGCGCAGTTATGGAAGAACAGGCAAGCGTTGGTCGGCATTTCCATGTCCTCCTCATGACCGCATTCGGGACAGCGCAAGCGCGAGATCAGGATCGGATCAGCCATAGAGGAAGGCACCTGTCAGCAGCGCAGCACCGATGGCAATCC
>CATMNW010000293.1 GCA_950071875.1 uncultured Erythrobacteraceae bacterium
CGTCGGGCCGCGCGCAGGAAATGCTTGGCGATTACGTCAGGCGCGGCACGGCGGAAATCGGCATCCAGCTTCACCCCTGGGTCAACCCGCCTTTCGAGGAAGATGTTAACCCGTATAACAGCTATGCCGGCAACCTCCCGCACGCGCTCGAACGTGAAAAATTCCTGCGCCTGCAGGAACGCATCATCGAACGCTTCAACTGTACGCCCCAGATCTATCGCGCGGGGCGCTATGGGCTGGGTACGCAATCGGCGCGGATGCTGACGGATGCGCGTGTGGCGATCGACAGTTCGGTGCGCTCGCTTTACGATTATCGCTCCGGCGGCGGGCCCGACTATTCCCAGCATCCGCTCGAGCCTTATTGGGTGGATGACCGACACCAGCTGCTCGAACTTCCTCTTACCACGGTGTTCTGGGGTCTCCTTCGCCATCAGGGCCGCTGGCTTTTCCCCCGCATGGCGAAGCTGCCCCGGGCGAACGGCATTCTCGCGCGAACGCGCCTCCTGGAACGGATCGCCCTAACGCCGGAAGGCGTACCCAAGGAAGCGGCGATCCGCGGCATCGACATGGCGATCGACGATGGGCTGCCGGTGCTGGTGCTTAGTTTCCACAGCCCCTCGCTGATGCCCGGCCTCACCCCCTATGTCGCCTCCAAAACGGGTGTGACCGGCCTCACCCGCGGGTTGGCGGTCGATCTTGGGCCGGAAGGCATTACGGTGAATTGTATTTGCCCGGGCCCGATCAAGACGAACATGACTTCTGCAATCCCCGACGATCACAAGACCATCTATGCCAAGCGCCGGACCGCCCTGAAACGCTATGGCGAGCCGGAAGAAGTCGCGCACATGACGCTGTCGCTGGTGCTGCCGGCAGCAAGCTTCATCACTGGCGCGGTAATCCCCGTCGATGGCGGCCTAACCGTGCGTAACGCCTGAGCTGCAACTACTATTCGTCTGCGAAAACCACGGTTTCCACGTCACGGACAATATTGTTAAAAGCAAGCACGCTTCGCAGGAATACCTTTGCAGGAATGCCGTTTCCGGTGATTACGTCCCAGCTAATAAAGGGATCACCTTCGTTGTCGAGTGTGGGAGCCACGAAGCGAAATTTTTCAGAAAGTTTGAGCGCATCGTCCGCTTTCCACGGCTGCTTACGGTCAAAACCAATATTGAATTGAACCGCATCGCATTTATCATTCGTGTTCTCGTCACAGCCGTAGAAGAAAAGCACGCCTTCACGTCCGCCGAAAAGCATAGTGATTCTGGGATCACCTGTTTTGTCAGTACCAAGGACCGGATCGTATCCGGCACCTTCGAGCACATCCACCATGCCTTGCGGATCTGCGGCAGTTACAATGGAATCGCCCTCCGCATTAGCAGACGTTGTAGCCAAACTTGCAGCAGCAACTCCAATTACAATTTTCTTCATCACCCCTGCCCCTTGGTTTTGGTCTTCCCGACCTTCGCATTGGCCGCCATGTAATCGATGATCATACCTGCGATGTCCTTGCCCGTCGCGTTCTCGATACCTTCCAGACCCGGTGAGGAATTCACTTCCATGATCACCGGTCCGTGGTTCGACCGCAGCATATCGACGCCGCACACATTCAGCCCCATGCGCTTGGCGGCAGAAACAGCGGTCGCCCGTTCAGCGGGAGTGATCTTGGCGAGTTCGGCACTGCCGCCGCGATGGAGGTTCGAGCGGAAATCGTCCGCAGCGCCTGTGCGCTTCATCGCGGCGACCACCTTGCCGCCGACCACCAGCGCGCGAATGTCGGTTCCGCCCGCTTCCTTGATGAATTCCTGGACCAAGATGTTGACGTTGGCACCACGAAAGGCCTCGATCACCGATTTGGCCGATGACATCGTCTCCGCCAGCACGACGCCGATACCCTGGGTGCCCTCGAGCAGCTTGATGACCACCGGCGGACCCTTGACCGCCTTGATGATCTCCTCCGCCTGCTTGGGATCGTTGGCATAGGCCGTCAGCGGCAAACCGAGTCCGTGTTTGGCAAGGATCTGCATAGACCGTAGTTTGTCGCGGCTGCGACCGATGGCAACGCTTTCGTTCAACGGCCAGCAGCCGCGCATTTCGAACTGGCGCAGGATCGCAAGGCCGTAGTTGGTGATCGAAGCGCCGATCCGCGGAATGACTGCATCATATCCGATACAGGGTTCTCCATTGTAGAAGACCTCGGGTTTGTGACTGGCGATATGGACCGTGCAGCGCGTGGTATTGAGGATATCCAACTGGTGCCCTCGCTGCTCCGCTGCCTCTACCAAGCGCTTGTGCGAGTAGAGGTTCGGATTGCGGGCAAGCATCGCTATTTTCATTGAGAAGTCCTCAGGGCCTGTGCCCGACTGTAGTTTTGCGCTCTGGCGTTTGCAGCCAAGAATAGCCGCTGTCGACGACGAAACGGCGACGCAGCGAAGATCGCCCTATAAGCATCGGGAATTTCATGTCACTACGATTGGCGAGACTGATTTCGGCGCGAAATTCAAGGTCACCGATCTTCAGCGGCGTCTTGATGACGTACCGATACTGGGTTTCGCCATTCGAGCTCGTGATTCCGCGGACGTCGACATGCACTGCCTCGCAGATCTGGCGCACGTGCTGCTGCTCGAAATCGACAGCAAAGCGAACAAACTTCTCGCCGTCACGCTCGAATTCTTCCAGCACCTCGCCGTGCAAGGAAGAAGTGCGGGCGCCAGTGTCGATCTTGGCCGGCACACCATGCAAGCCGAGATCGGGTAGATGGACGAGTTCGCGCCAGCCAACTACGGGCAATGCCTTGCGTTTACTGCTCATTCGATGATCGCAATCCCGTCGCCGCCTCCAGTGCCGGGAAGGCGACGCAGCACCCGGCCACTGCGGAAATCGACTTCAGCAATGGTATCGCTGCGCGTCTCGGCGACATAAATGCGCTCGCCATCGGGCGAGAAGAGAATGGTGACCTGGAACCGCTCTTCAGCCTGTTCCGGACCCGAAACAGCGATCCGGCGCACAACATCGCCTGTCTCGGTATCGATCACGCTCAGGCCGCCATCCTCAAGGTCGGATGTCACCGCGAAATCGCCTTGAGGACGCAAGGTAATGCGCAGCGGAAAGGCTCCGGTTTCGATACGCTGGCGCACCTTAAGGCTTGCCGGATCAAGCTTGAATGCGGCATCCGAACCGCGAGCCGAAACCCACAGCGTCTGGCCATCTTTCGAAAGCCAGATGCCTTCCGGCTCTTCCCCCACCTCGACCGATAACGGTGCGCGCCGGGTCTTCAGGTCGATCCGGGTGACAGTTCGGGAGCCAAGATCGGTAGTCCAGGCATGATTTCCGCTCGGCGCCACTGCCAGCATGTGAGTGCCTTCCTTACCCGATCCGTATTCGAAGGCTTCTGCCGATCCCAACGGGTCGCGAATCCAGAAGATGGACTGTCGCCCTTCTGCGGTCGCGTAAAGATCGCCATTCGCGTGCCACACGATCCCGTGCGGCCGTGCATTTTCGCCAAGATCGATACTTACCACCTTGGTGAGATCGGTTGTCCGGAAGATATTGACCGTCTGCCCGCCGTAGCAAGCCAGTGCGACATGTGCGTCGTCCGGCGAGGTGGCAAGTTCATGCGGATTGGCGCAGCTATCGACGCTGATGACCTGGTCGCCCGTAGCAAGATCGACCTTCGAAAGCGTATTACCGAATTTTCCCGCCACGAACAGCGCGCCCTCGGCATCGCCGGTAACTGCATCAGAAGCGGCATCCCGCTCCAAGCTGGCGGG
>CATMNW010000294.1 GCA_950071875.1 uncultured Erythrobacteraceae bacterium
GGGGGAAGCAGATTATCGGGGCCGCCGCCCTCCGGCGTCGTGCCGTCGGGATACTTTGCCATGATGTCCTTGTTCCGCTTGGCCCATTTCTCTTCCATCTCCTCGATTTCGGCCTGGCGAACGACTTCGTCCAGACCGGCACGGAAATGGTTCGACATGCGCCGCAGCTTGCCGATCCAGCGGCCAGCATGGCGCAGGGCCTTGGGCATGTCCTTCGGACCGATCACCAGGATCGCCACGATGACGATCACCAGCAGTTCGCTGGCGCCGATATCGAACATGTGCCTCTCCGCCCGCTTAGCGGATTACTTAGTGTCGGTGGTCTGCTTGACCTGATCGGGGGTCAGCCCGTCTTCGGCGGGCTTCGCCTCGTGGCCGATCTGCTTCGCAGGAGCCTCGTCTTCATTCATGCCTTGCTTGAAGCTTTTGATTCCCTTGCCGAAATCGCCCATCATTTCGGAGATACGCCCCCGGCCGAACAGGACGAGGACGACGATGGCGATGATGGCGAGCTGCCAGACACTAAGACCCATGGGACCTACTCTTTCGAATTGCTTGGGCTTCGATATAGGCGCTGATGCGGTCCAGCGCCAGTCACGACTCTTCGGCCGCCCCTTCGTCTTCGGGCACGGTATCATCGCCCATCAGCTGTTCGAAGGCATCGTCCACCGGATCGAGCAAGCCGGTAGCGCGTAGTTCGGCGATACCGGGCAGGTCGCGGCGACTCGACAGGCCGAAATGTTCGAGGAATTCGGGAGTGGTCGCGTAAATCGTCGGGCGGCCGGGGACTTCGCGCCGTCCGGCGATCTTCACCCACCCGGCTTCCATCAGCACGTCGAGCGTTCCGCCACTTGTCTGGACCCCGCGAATCGATTCGATTTCCGCGCGGCTGACCGGTTCGTGGTAGGCAATGATGGCAAGCACTTCGGTCGCTGCCCGGCTCAGGCGGCGGACCTGTTCTTTCTCGCGGCGCAGCAGGTGCGCCAGATCGGGTGCAGTCTCGAAATGCCAGCGCTTGCCGCGCTCGACGAGATGGATGCCGCGCTTGTCGTAATGCTCGGCGAGATTGCGCAACGCCCCCCGCACATCGCCGACTGCCGCATTGCCGAGGAACCCGGCCAGCGCCTCCGCCGTCATCGGTTCCTCTGCTGCGAACAGTGCGGCTTCGACGGCACGGGACAGCTCGTCCATCAGCCGCGCACCCGCCGCAGGTGCAGGGGCCCGAAAGTATTCTCCTGCTGCAACTCTGCCTTGCCGAGCCTCGCCAGTTCCAGCGCTGCGACGAAACTTGAAGCCAGTGCCGATTTGCGCAGGCGCGGTTCGGCATGCTCCGGCAGGAAATCGCGCAGTTCCATCCAAACAAGTGTCACACCCAGCATGTTCGATACGCGATCAAGAGCCGATTCCAGCGTCATTACGGGCCGTTCCCGGACCATGTGGATAGCAGGCGCCGTGCGGGCCTTGACCCGGCCATAAGCCTCGATCAGCGCGAACTGGTCGCTTTGCCAGGCGGTCTTGCGCACAATATCAAGGCCTTCGGGTGCCCCACGCAGGAACACATCGCGCCCGATCCGGTCACCACCCATGAGCCGCGCCGCCGCATCCCTCATCGCGCCAAGGCGCTGGAGCCTCAACTGCAGCTTGAGCGCCAGCTCCTCGGGGCTCGGGTCTTCCTGCTCTTCCCTCGGCAGGAGCATGGCCGACTTGAGGTAGGCAAGCCATGCCGCCATCACGAGGTAATCGGCTGCCAGCTCGAGCTTCAAAGCTTCGGCTTCGTCGATATAACTGAGATATTGTTCGACCAGCGCAAGGATCGAAATTTCGCGCAAATCGACCTTCTGCCGCCGTGCCAGATCGAGCAACAGGTCGAGGGGCCCTTCCCACCCGTCCAGCTCGAGATATAGCGCGTTTTCGTCGATCGTGTTTTCAGCCGCGATGCCGTCCCAGTCATCCGGAAAATCAGCGGCCGTATCGGGAAAGAGAAGGCCGTCGTTCGTCACGCCGTAGTGCCTTCACCGATGGCCAGTAGCGCATCGCGTTTTGCAAGAAGATCCTCGGTCGTCGGACCGTCGAGCGGTAGGCCCATCGCCTCGTGTACCCGTTCTAAACGCGCCAGACTTTCAGGCTTCATCGTGCCGCCGCGTTCCGCAATGGCGGTCTGATCGTCCATCTTGGCCCAGCAGTTCAACACGACATCGCAACCTGCATCGAGAGCGCGCACGGACCGTTCGGGAATGGTCCCGTCGAGCGCTTCCATGTCGATATCGTCTGAAAGCAACAATCCGTCGAACCCGATTTTCGTGCGGATAACCTCGTCGATCACCGTGCGCGATAGCGTAGCCGGATGTGCAGCATCCCAAGCATCGAAAACGATATGGGCACTCATGCCGAGTGGATGCGAGGCAAGTGTACGGAATGGCGCGATATCAGCTTCCAGTTCCGCTTCGCTGGCCGTGACGACGGGCAATTCCTTATGTGTATCGCAGGTCGCCCGTCCGTGCCCCGGCATATGCTTGAGACACCCCACTACGCCGGCACGACTCATTCCGTCCAGCACCGCACGTCCCAAAGCTGCGACCTGCATGGGTTCGCTGCCCAACGCCCGATCACCGATCACATCATCCGTTTCGGGGCGCCGCACATCGAGCGGCGCGTGGTAATCGACCGTTATACCCATCTCGGCCAGTTCGCGACCCATGGCCTCGGCGTTGACGCGCGCAGCCTCGATAGCGGTAGCGGGTGCGATATTCCAAAGCGAAGCGAATACCTCGCCGGCAGGATAACGCTGCCATACGGGCGGCTTCATACGCGCGACACGGCCACCTTCCTGGTCGATCGAAACGATAAGGCGATCCCGCCCCTGCAAGCTGCGCAGATCGTCGGTCAACTTGCGCAACTGGTCCTTGTTCTCGCAATTGCGTACGAACAGGATGTAGCCGACCGGGTCCGCTTCCTTGAAAAAGGCGCGTTCGTCTGCCGTCAGTTCGAGGCCGGAAATGCCGAATATGGCAGGGGTCATGGTCGCCAGATTGATGATTTGCCGCAGCCCCCGCAAGTTCGAGCGGCTCGGGAAGTGTGGAAATCGGGCGGCAAGCCTGCGCTATTTGATAAAGCAGGCAAGTCCATCAGCTTTCAGCGCGCTGCACAGGCGCTGTGCGCCGGCGCGGTCGCCAGCCAATGCCTGCAGCCGGTAGACCCGGCCGATATCGACCTGAGCCTCTACTACCCGGTGACGAACGCCGTTCAGCGCCTCGGTCTGGCGCGTCAACCGCGTCCAGGCTGCCTCCGCATCTGCACGCGCCGGGTATGCGCCAACCTGCACGGCAGTCCCCGCGGCAGTCTGCTGGCGGGGAGCTTCATCGACAGTCGATGCTATCGAAGGGCTTGCTGTCGGATCCGAGGTAGCTGTCGCAGGCTCCGCAAGGCGCCCTTCGCGGGTCTGACCCTCACCCACAGCAAAACTCGTGTCTCCGGTCCCGGCGAAGGTCTTGCCGCCCGGATCGTCGGGCCTGGTTTTGTAAGGTTCTTCCGGGGCAGCAATCAGGCTACCGTCGGCCTCCGGCTCGTCCGAAACGCGATTCGTCACGAACCAGACCGCCGCCACGATCCCGAGCAGGACGATACCAGCCAATACACCGATCATGAGAAAGCGTGCGGCATCGACGCCACCCGCTTCGTTGTCATCCTCACCGGCTTCGAGCCAGGGCAGGCTTTCGTCGTCGGCGAGATCAAGCTGCTCGTCGCCGTCCCATTCCTCGTCC
>CATMNW010000295.1 GCA_950071875.1 uncultured Erythrobacteraceae bacterium
ATCGTGGGGGACAAGATGATCGAGCTGAACGTCGATACGCCTGGCGGGATCAGCTTCATGGAGGATCTCAGTGGGGTAAATTTCAGCGGCGCAATCATCGACGATCTGGAGCGCAAGATACGTCTGCAGCGTCAATATGGCGGTACGCTGACCAATCGTCAGCTCGCCGTCATATAGGAATATGAGTGTCTATTGGTTCGCTCCCGAGTGGTGATGCTCAACATAGGCTCGACACTTCCTCAGGATGCATTTTACCTCGGCTTTGGTTGCCTCCCCCATTTGACGACGTTCTCGTGGAGCTAGCGATCTGCGAGGAACTGGCGAGTATTTGGAGATTCGTGGCGAGCTGACCGGTGTCCTGTGGGTTTTCTACTCCTGAGAAATCAGCCGACTTGAGATAGCTTTTGATCACGTAGATGCTTCTTGCGCGTTCGCATGCTGCTGCAGTCTGGACTTTTCGCCCGGCAACGTTCCGACATCACCGGATACCGTTCGAGTATCGCTTTGCACCGTCCAACTGCCTGACCGATCGCGCTCATCCAAACCAACACGCTTTTCCCGACGTTCTGGCCCCCCGCTCAACACGCTTATCAACGCCGTGGTCGTTTTCGTGGAATATCAGATTGTAAGTTGGCATAGCCGGACCTTATGCTGGGTCCGCGCTCAGGGAATCAGAGACGGTCGCAACAAGGAGCTACCAATCACGGCAAGTTGCGTTCGATCAGCCAAAAGGATCATGGACGGCGGCATTTGACTACGCGCGGCTTATTTTGATGACTAGGCCGCGAGGTTGACATCACCACACTTCAAATCGCATTCAAAGCGGCCGCTCTCCACCCCTGATTGGACATCGGCGGTGCTCATTACCGGAGCAAAGCTGCCAGTCCGCTTCCGGGCATTTTCCGGGAGAGCCCGAACGACTTGAATCAGGGCGTGAAGCTTCCGTTGCGCGCGGCGCAATAGACGGTGACGCGATCAAGAGCAGGTTGGATATCCCTACACTCTGCCAGACATTAGCTGTGGAAGAGTGTTGGAATGGCAGGAAATGGGCCGAAACCGGACTGTCGGGTTCGCAGCTAAGAAAGTGATCGACCGGACTCTCGCGCCTCGCGCAACCCGTGGCGATCATCGCAGCCAGCCAGCGTAAGAGGTGGAGACGACCGGAGGCGGACAATGGCAAATCGGAAAGCTAAGTTTTGCTCTCGGCAAACGCGTCCGGGAATTCGATGCGGGTGTAGAAGCCCTTGTTGCTTCCTGTCTCGATAGCGCCAGAGAGGCGGGCGGTCATCGCCCGGATCATACGCCAGCCTAGCGAGTCCGATCGCTCGGGCTTGACGTTTTCGGGCAATCCGACGCCATCATCTTTGACCGCTAAAACCCAGCTCGGCTTTTCGCCGTCCCTGTTTTCCAGCTCGAAACTCACGTCGATTCGTCCGCTCTGCCGGTCTTCGAATGCGTGCTTGTATGCGTTGGTAATAAGCTCGTTGACGACAAGACCCAAATCGATGGCGGCACTACCCGAAACACTCACCGCATCGCCAAACACGGAGATCGCTATGTCCAACTCATCGTTCGAGAAAGCGTCCTGCGCGTGCTTGGCCACGGTTTCCAGCATTGGCACGAGCGCGATCCGGTCAGCCAGATTGGCGCGTTGTAATTCCTGGTGCACCTTGGCCACCGAGAGGACCCGCGCTTCAAGCTGTGCCATCGCCTGCTGCGTTTCTTCCGATTGAGCGCCGCGTTTGCTCAATTGAATGAAGCTCACAATCAGAGCGAGATTGTTGCCGGTGCGGTGATGGACCTCGTCGATGAGCAGTTCGCGTTCTGCCATCGCCTCTGCCAGTTCGCGGTTCTGCCGTGAAAGCTCGGCTAGGGGATCCGTCGCGCTAAGCTCTGCGATTTTGCCCATTACGCGCTCGCCGAGCTCAGCTTCCTCGTGGCAGGGTGAAGGAAGCTTGAACGCGAGTTCGGCCTTAGTACCTTCATTCGAACTGTCGAGATCGAACCTGTCGGCCAATCGCTGGACACCGGTCAGACCCAGTCCCATCCGCTGGGCGCGATTGCCGCCAGATCCCGCTTTGAACGGCCTCCGACTTCTAACAAATTTCGCGTCGTCCGGAAGCCCTTCGCCCTGATCGATAACACGCACTATCAGCCAGCAAAGGTCCGTTTCCGGGCGTATCGCAAAGTGCGCCCGGCCTCCGCCGGCATATTGCAGGGCATTGCGGGCAATTTCGAGCACGGCAGTGACCACGCGGGTCTTGGCGAAACTTTCGAGCCCGCACGTTTCGGCGATCGCACCGGTGACCTGGCGGATCCGCGCTATATCGGGCTCAGCGGCGATCCTGATACTCAGCAGGTCCATGCTACAGCGACCTTGCGGGTGAAACGCGCGACACGATTATGCTGGCATCGTCCCTCCCGCGCAGGTTGTTGGCCAGCAGGTCCGCTGCGATCACAGGAGCGCTGCGCTGCAGGAGAGCGGCTTGGGTGTCGAGCGAGCGGAGGGTGCTAAGCCCATCGGAATGCATGATGAGTATCGTATTCGGCTCGAGTGCCATCGTTTCTTGATGCGGCGTCGCAACGCGCCCGCCGAGCAAGCCATCACGGACGACGAGCCTACGCACCGTTTTGCCCTGCACGATCAGCGAGCTAGTGTTGCCGATCCCGGCATAGCGCAGGCGGCCATGTGAGCGGTCCAGCGCGACGACCGCGCCCACCGCCCCTCGCGTGCCTTGCAGCGCGTCGCCCACCTGCAACAGGATTTCGGCGGGGTCGTCGCCTTTTGCGGCGAGAAAGGCTTTTTTCGCTGCAGCCGCAGCCCCGGCGGCTTTGACCCCGTGCCCGAGCCCGTCGGCAAGGAAGTAGAGGCACTCGTCATGGCTAGAGCGCACGGCAACGATATCACCGCACCGCCGCTCACCCGGATAAGCGAGCTTGAAACCGGCATGGTCGACAGGATCGGTATGTCTGATGGTCTGCCTTCGGAATTCCGCGGCGACGACAGTGCGGCCCGGTTCGCTAAAGATATCCAAGCGATCGGACAGACGCTTGATCGCTCCCAGCCCGGTTCCGGGGGAACCCTTCGTCGTTTCTCCGTCACGCATCATCCGATCGACACGACCGATGCCCGGTCCTTCGTCGTGACCGACGATGTGGAGCCGCTCGAGCGAGGGTGCGCCGAAGATCTCGATCAGCATTTGTCCTCCGCCTCCATGACGAAGGACGTTCTGCGCGATCTCGGTCGCTACGATCGCCGCATGCTCGACCTTGGTCGAATGCAGGCCCAATGCATTCGCCGTGCGCCGAGCTCGCCGCCGCGCTTCCGCAACGGCGCTCGTTTCCTTGATTTTCAACCAGCCGATCATCGCAGGCTGCACGCTCCGATCATTCGCACCGTGGTGCCGTTTTCCGATGAACTCTTGATAGCGAACGCCTTGGACAGCCGTTTGGCTCCACCAAGGCCGCGCCCCATGCTTCCGCGACGCGTGGTGAAGCCATCGACCATCGCGGCGTCAATGTCGGCGATCCCTCTGCCGGCATCGCGACATTCGATGCCGACCTGGCGCTGGCCCGGCATGGCGTAGATGGCAAGCGTGCCACCACCGGCATGGGTCAGTGCATTGCGCACGACCTCGCTCACGGCGGTGACGAAGCGCGTCTGCATGAGATCGCTGCTGCCGCACGCCTTTATGG
>CATMNW010000296.1 GCA_950071875.1 uncultured Erythrobacteraceae bacterium
ACCGCCTGGGGATCGACGGTTTCAGCGATGCCGGTGCGACCGTCCAGTTCGCGCTCATCAATTCCGACCTGTTCAAGGTCGCAACGTTCGGAACCTGCTGCCAGGACATGACCGCTCAGCCACTCGCTGCGGGACCGCGTTTCGCGGACTACTTTCGCGCTATGGGCTATCGCTATTTCGAAAGCGACGACGAAGGATTCTGGCAACCAATCTCGCTGCTGGCAAACGCCAGCGCAATAGACACTCCCATACTGATCCAGGCTGCGGACAGCGAATACGAAGGCGGGCTCGATGTCGTTGAAGCCTTCACAAACCGCGACAAGGCGATAGAGCTGAGGGTCTTTCCGGACGAAACGCATTACAAATGGCAGCCTGCGCATCGGCGCGCGATTTACGAACGTAATCTCGAATGGTTCGGATTCTGGCTCAACAACGAGCGGAACTGTACGCCGGGAAAGGATGCTCAGTACGAGCGCTGGCTAGCCATGGAAGGGGCACCGATGCGAAGCGAGCTACGCTGTTCTGATACTCCCGTGCTCGTGCCATAGGCGTGCCCAGTTTTCGGCCTCGAGAAGGTCGAAGACGCGATCTATCAGGAAGTCGTCTTTGGACTCGTCGACCCGCAGGGCGACTTCCAATGCGGGCACGTCGAGAAGATTGTGTGCGGCAAGCAGACCATCGAGCAACCGGCTGCGGATTCGGCTACGGTGAGCTACAAAAGCGCCCCGGATATAGCTGTCAGGACCGGCCTTGGACGTCCGAGCAACGATAGCGGGAGGTAGAGTGTCCGAGTACGCCGCTCTGGCAACTGTGCGATTCCGACCGCCCGTGGCCCAGAGCCAGGTGGGAACAGAGAGACAGAATTCGACAAGCGGCTGGCTGGCGAGTGGGGAGAACCGGCGCAGGTCTCCCGTGACACCGTGCACATGGTTTTGTGCATGCATCAAGAGCCGTAAATGATCGTGGCTCCCCGATCGGCGTCCGGATCCGCAGTGAGGCCAAACCGTCAGGGGCTTTGGGTCAGCAGGGACCAGATCGGGATTGAGAAGGCGGATATCGGGCGGCCAGGGATCGCCGCCCTCGCGATTGCGAAGGCGGCCAACCGTCGCTGCCACCATGGTAGCGATGCTGCAATCGGTGACGCGACACATATCAAGCAATGTTGCAATCGAACCGGCCTTCAAACCTTCAGTGCGCAGATGGTCGGCAACAGGCGCGGCAGAATGGAGGAGACAGAAGAGGTTGTCTCCGAAATTGCCGTCCATCACCACCGCCGCGCGGACTTCCTCTCGCGCGCTTTCGAGCGCTCCATCGAGTGTTTTGAGAAATGCCCGACGAGCTGGCCTGGGGATGTTTCCCGAAGCGGAACCGTCAGGATCAAAGCGAGTGGGATCGAACGTCCGGAAGAGACATTGCACGCCCAGTTTTTCCGCAACTGCTCTGGCGTAGGGCCGTTCATCCCCGCTGCGATCTGCAGTCCCCACGGTGACACAATCGAAGGTCGCATCGGCTTCGGCAAGCGCTGCGCAAATCAGCGAGGAATCGACCCCACCTGACGCTGCCACAACCGTCTGACCGAATACACCGGACCAGCTTTTCAGGACACTTCGAGATACTTCGCGCAGTACCGCAGTCGCGTCTTCGAAGTGCGGGACCGAAACTGGGAAGTGGTCGGCAGCCTTCCAAAGCTGGAGCGGCGCAGACCGCATTGGTCGCAACGGACTTATCGAACCCGGGGGAATTTCGTCCACATCGATAAGGCATGTACTCGCTTGGCGAAGTTCGGGACGCAGTAAATGAACACCAATGTCCGTGTAGGAAGGGCGCAGCGAAAACAATGCTGGATCGGTCGTGAGAATGATATGGTCACGACCCTCGTAACGATAGACCGGTAAGAACCCCGACGGATCGACAAGGATTGCCGCAGGTCCGTCACCTGGGTCATGGAGGATCGCCACATAAGCCCCCCAATATTGCTTGATCAGGAACTCCGCGACATCCTGTGCACTGGATTGCTGCGGCACGTGCAGCCCGGGTTCGAGGCTTGTGGATCCGGTTGATTTGTCGAACAGCACGCCGAGCACGCGGCCATGGTTAGCCAGCGTCACTGTGGGCGTGCACTCGTCTATCCATAGTGTTGGGCGATTTGTCAGGATCGCCTCTGGAGACGCCGCATCCGCAAACACTCTTACAGTGCTTTGGGTTCGAGGCAGCGCGAGGGCGAAACGCACGCGCATTATATGACGAGGATCGGCGTGTAGCGCAGGACCTCCTCGTGCGTGTCGTTGAGTACGACATCGCCTTTCTGGGCCCAGCAATGCGCACTGAACGGCAAAGATGTTACGCCGAGAACGACCTGGCATTGATCGCCCGTTGCCGCGAGACAACCTGCGAGGGCGATCGAACGGGCAAGGCATCGATCCGCCGCGGTGCGCAGGAGCTTTGAATACTCGAAGGCCCTGATGGTATCGTTGGCCACGTCGCTCAACTCTTCGATGTCGGTTTCAATGCGAATTTGCGCGCGTCGGACATCATTCAGAACGGAGAGGAAAGGGGTGTGGGAAAGCCGACGCTCGACGCGCTTCTGCACCCATATCGCCTTGGCAACTTTCGACAGACGGAACTCGCCTGTGTGTCGCGCCGGAGATGATAATTTGGGAAAGCGCCAATTATTCGGGCGGGGGAAATCTGGCGGCTGATGCCAGTCGAGTGCTCCGCTCGCGGTCCGTTCCTGCTGCCAAGCTTTTTCGGCCTCGGGAGAAAGACGAAAATATCGGTCTCGCTGCAGATCGAGAAAGACGAAATTGTCGCCAGTGTTACACCAGGCGGTTGTCGCATTGTCGGGGTCGATCATCGGGCGCAGCCGAGAGTATCGGGGCGCGGGTCACCGACGCGCGCCCCAATCCAGGTCAGTCTTCGAGAGTTCCGGCCACCGCATTACGCTGACCGCCGCTATCGTCTGCGAAGACGATGCCCGCTCCCTTTGTTTCGACCGACGCCTTTCCGAGATCGATCATCTCGCCTTCACGTGTTTCGAGATCCTTCATTGGTCACTCCTCTGGTTCGACTGCGACTCCAAATGTCGCAACATCGAATTTGAAGTAAGCCAACAGATCAGGCCAACTTATAATGGTATTATAAACACATAGAGCTGGGGATCGCGAAGTACGACCGGGCGATGGAAGCACCCGTTGGCAAGTGCAGCGACGCCTTTAGCTGGAACGCCTGGACATGCGCATCGCAACCCGGTCGCGAGGAACCTGAGTTCCCTTCTTCACGATAAAGCCAATCATGCCTGCTGAGACAGCGCAATTCTACCTATTGGCGCAATTTGTATTAAATTATGGCTTGGAAGAACCAGAAAAAGTTCCGATATTGAAGGTGCTTATTGTTTGGATAGTGCGCGCGATCCTCTGCGTGCCTTGGCAAAATCCCGGTCGCCTGCGACGAAGCGCTCGATCATCGGCGGAATAAGCAGCTCAGGCACAGGCGCACCCTCTGATACCCCGCCATTGAGGACAACCCCATATTCGACGAGCCGGCGATGGAGCCGCGCAGGGACCTCGATCGTCAGCTTGACGGGCTTGCCATCGGCGATGTCGGAGAGCTTGAGCCGGGTCATGCCCCACCCTCCAGCACAATATCGCGCGTCACCAGAACGCGTACGGGAAAGCCGGGCCGAATGGTCAG
>CATMNW010000297.1 GCA_950071875.1 uncultured Erythrobacteraceae bacterium
CATCGCAGAGAGCCTTGTATTTTGCAGGCGCGCGCTGTTGCCCCGAGCCGGCTCGGTGTGGGCAAGGAAGTCGGCGACCAGATCTGCGCCGATATCCTCGACCATGAGCTTGACCGGCGGTTTAACGCGCTGGGTACTCGCGTATCTGAGCAGAAGGCGGAACGTGTCGCGATAGCCGGCAACCGTATGGCGGCTCGCTTCCATTTGAACGCACAGCCGGTCGGTGAAGAAGCGCTGGATCAGCGCAGGCAAGGTGGTGGCGCTCATCGAACCGCCTCCGGCCCACTGGTTGCACGCGCCATCGCCAGATCGAGCAGTTCCGGGACTGCCTCCAGATACCAGAACGTGTTGGAGGGATTTGTATGACCCAGATAGGTCGTCAGCCGGATCATCTCGCGCGTCGGGTCGTTGCCCGCGCGATACCACCCGATCATCGTGCGCACCGCGAAGGTGTGACGCAGGTCGTGGATACGCGGTCCCCGGCCATGTCGCTGATACCGTTGGTGGGATCGCAACCCGATCCGCTGGCAGGCCTGCGCAACGAGCAGACGGAGCGCTTCGACGCCGACGATGACGAAGGCGTTCCGGCCCCTGCGGAAGACAACGAATTCGGGGGTGCAGGATCCGAAAACGGATGGGCTGAAGATCGCCCCACGTTGGATCTTTCCGGCGACATGGCCGAACGGAGCGGTCGCGGACAGGACGAATTCGCACTGGGCGGAAGCCAGGGCGCGAGCGACAGTCCGCTGGCGACCAAGCCCGGACGCAAGCGTCCGCTGACGCCCGGAGAAGGTGCGGACGGCGATGGCTCGGGCGAGGGTTCCGGCCACGGCGGCGGAGGCGGACAGGGCGGTACCGGAGGATCGGCATCGCTGCCCGGCAATACGCTGTTCGAACGCATGGCCAACCTTTCGCGCGGGTCGCAGCCGACCGATGCGGATGAAGATGATGAAGATGATGACGACGGCGGCAGCGGCGGCGGTCTGAACATCCCGCGTTTCCTGGGCCGCCAGAACAACCAGTAGATCGCAAGCGTCAGCGCAGGTTAAGCGCCGACCTGCAAGAAGGTAGCGATGATTTTGAAAGTGCGCCTTGCTACTGCAACCGCGCTGATGGCGTTGGCCATATCGAGCCAACCCGTCAGCGCGCAGCGCGAAATCGTGCAGCCTCTGCCTTCTGATGGCGAGCGGGATCTGAGCGAAGCGCTGACCCGGCTTGCGCGCGATGCGACCAATGTCGGCGCGCTGGTCGATGCTGGCGATGCGGCGCTTGAACTCGGCGATATCGATGCGGCGATCGGATTTTTCGGTCGTGCGAACGAACTTTCACCGGATAATCCGCGGATCAAGCTGGGGCAGGCCCGCGCCTACCCCCGCTCGCGCCGCCCGATCGAAGCCTTGCGCCTTTTCGCCGAAGCGGAACGTGCGGGGATACGGAACGCCCAGATGGCGGAAGACCGCGCGCTGGCCTTCGACCTGGTCGGCGATTCCAGAAGCGCACAGCAACTCTACCGCCTTGCGCTGGATAATGGTGCCGGTGCCGAAACGCGTCGCAGGCTGGCGCTGAGCCAGGCGATATCCGGCAATCGCGACGGATTCGAAGCGACGCTGCTGCCCTTGCTGGAAGAAGGCGATCTGGCTGCTTTCCGCACCCGCTCGTTCGGTCTCGCCATTCTGGGCGACACGGCCGAAGCGAAGACAATCGCGACCACCTCGCTTCCCGCAGGTCTCGGGTCGCAGATGGCCAGTTATCTCGATATCATGCCCCGCCTGACGAATGCGCAACAGGCAGCAGCGGGTAATCTCGGCGTATTTCCGCAAACCTCGAGCATCGGAAGCGATGATGCCGAGGTTGCCGGATATGCAGGCGCACCGGTCCGGCTGGCAGGATCGGTTCAGCCTCCTGCCCCGAACGCGCAAACAGCGCCGGCACCGGCACCGGCACCAGCCCCGCCACCGAAGAGGGCACTTGAACTCACGCCGCTACCGGAACCGACGGTTGCTCCGGCGCCTGCGCCTCCGGAACCGGCGCCTGACAACGCGGGACAGCCCGTTGTCCAGGATACCGTGGAGTATCGCCAGGCAAGGGCTACTACACCGTTCGACCGGCGCTGGGGCCTCGATGAGCGAACGGTTGTCGTCCGGAATACATCGGTGCCCGGATCGGCCGAACTTTCGAACCAGGGGGGTGTGTCACCGGCTCAGTCGTCCGCCGGTTCAGCAACGCAGGGCGTTTCCACGCCTGCTCCATCGCTGGCTACCACAGTAAACGAACCAACTCGGCAAGGACCGACCGAAGATGCGGTCGTGATCGCCCAGGCTGGAAATGCGTCATCCGCTGCCGCGGTCGACGTTCCGACTGCCGGTGTCGAACTCGAACCGGAAAGCCGGACCCTGTCGGAGCCTGCGTCGCTATCCGTCGCGGATGCGTTCGGCAGCTTCACTCTCGCGCCGACCCGACCGGCCCCGACCGCGAGCGGCGGTGTCGACATCACGCGTATCGAAATCCCGCGCGAACGGGCGGAACCCGAACCGCCCCCGCCGCCCAAGCATCCCTCGCGCCACTGGGTACAGGTCGCCACGGGCAAAGATCTCTCTGCGCTGGGTTTTGATTGGCGCCGCATCGCGCGAAAGGCCGACGGCGCACTGGAAGGCAAGGGGCCGTTCACAACCCCGTGGGGCGAGGCCAATCGCCTTCTTTCTGGTCCGTATCCCAGTGCTACGGCAGCGCGAGAGATGATGAACAGGCTCAAGGCGATGGACATCGATTCCTTCACCTTCACCAGCGATACGGGGCAGGCGATCGAGCCGCTTTGAGACAAGCTCGGCGAGGTTGTACACAAGCTTTGCACAAGCCTTCTGGGTTCTCCCCAGCGCCGATGCCAGTCTGGATTGCCATCGGCCCCGCCCAGTCTGCATCCAACACCACATGACGTGCGCGGGAAAGTTTCGATGAGACAATCGCAGGAGCGGTACGAGGTCGAGGAGGACGCGGCACCTCTCGACATGCTCATGGCCATGTTCGAGGCCCGCGGCTGGCCGTGCGAGGCAACCGCGAGCGAGATTTGCGGCGAAATCCAGGGCAGTTGGACCAAGTACCAGCTGCGCGGCATCTGGCGCGCCGATGACGGGGTCCTGCAGATCCTGTGCCTGCCCGATGTCCGCATTTCCAAGGAAAAGCTGGCGAGTGCACAGGAACTCGTGAGCCTCGCCAACGAACAGATGTGGCTGGGGCACTTCGATATCTGGTCGAATGGCGGCGTGCTGCTGTATCGCAATGGAACGCTGCTGGGCGACGACGGCCTGCTCAGCCTCTCGCAGGCGCAATCACTCGTGGAAATTGCGGTTGATGAATGCGACCGGTTCTATCCCGCTTTCCAGTTTGTCCTGTGGGGCGACCGTTCGCCTGCCGATGCGCTGGAAGCGGCGATGGTCGATGCTTTGGGCGAGGCCTGACCCGCGCGCCGGCAAATTGGTTAATCCGTGGTGACAGGCAACTGTCCGGTTTCGCTTGAAATCGACAGGCAAAATGCCGATATTCCCACCATGGAGCAGGGCGCATTTCCGCACTGCCAAGAGGAGTTGCACGAAAATGGCCAATTGGAACGACACCGACCAGCGACAGGGCTTCAGCTCTGTGCCGCGTGCCGGCGACGCCGTTGCCAGGCAGGACACATTCGACGCGG
>CATMNW010000298.1 GCA_950071875.1 uncultured Erythrobacteraceae bacterium
GGCCATGCCGACCTGACGTACGTCCAGTCGGCGGGGCGCGACATCGGGGACGCGATGGAGCGGGCCCCCGGCCCCACCGGCGCCGCAGCCGATGTCCAGCGCCTGAGCGAAATCGCCGGCCCCCGCGACTTCCAGCAGCCTCTCTGTCACAGGCGTGAAACTCCGGTCGGTTCGCTGCCATTCGCGGGCCCAGACATCACCGACCTTGCCGGTCCATTCGGATTGGTCGGTCATGGTGTCACTCCTGGTAATAGTCGCGGTACCATTCGACAAAGCGCTGCACGCCTTCGCGCAGGTCCGTCTTCGGCACATAGCCTGTTAGCGATTTCAGCAATTCGGCATCGGCCCAGGTTGCGGGCACATCGCCCGGCTGCATCGGCATGAGATTGCGCTTCGCCTCCACCCCTAGCGCGTCCTCGATCGCCGCGATCATGTCGCCCAGCTGCACCGGCTGCGAATTGCCGATATTGATGACACGCCAAGGGGCCACGGGCGAGAGGCTGTCGCCCTCGGTGATATCCTCGGCGCTGTCAGGGCGAGCAGGCACGGTATCGACAAGCCGGCGGATCGCCTCGACCAGATCCTCCACATAGGTGAAGTCGCGCATCATTTCGCCGTGATTGTACACGTCGATCGGCTCGCCCTTCAGCATCGCTTTGGTGAATTTGAACAGCGCCATGTCCGGCCGGCCCCACGGGCCGTAGACGGTGAAGAAGCGGAACATTGTAACCGGCAGGTCGAACAGGTGCGCATAGGAGTGCGCCATCGCCTCGGTCGCCTTCTTGGTCGCGGCGTAGAAGGACATCGGGTGATCCGCCTTCATTGTTTCGCGATAGGGCATCTGGGTGTTGGAACCGTAAGCCGACGATGTCGAAGCCAGCAGCATGTGCTGCGGCGGACAGGCTCTTGCAGCCTCCAGCAATTCGAAGGTGCCAACCAGGTTGCTTTCAAGGTAACTGCGCGGATTGTCGATCGAATAGCGCACACCCGCCTGAGCGGCGAGGTGAATGACGATTTCGGGTGTGTGCTCGGCGAAAAGGTCGGCCAGCAGGCCCGGCGTTTCGATCGGCTCGTTGATCGAAGTGAAACCGGCATTTTGTAGTAGCGCGGCCTGCCGGCGGCGTTTCAATTCGGGATCGTAATAGTCTGACAGCGAATCCACGCCGATCACCCGAAAGCCATCGGCCAGCAGGCGCTTGCAAACGAAATAGCCGATGAAGCCCGACGAACCGGTGACCAGCGCGGTACGCGTTTCGCCCATCAATCCGCGCCAAACAGGTCGCGCGTGAAAACCTTGTCGCGCACATCGGCAAGATCGGGATCGAGCCGGTTGGCGACAATCACATCGGAAGCAGCCTTGAAGGCATCCAGATCGCGTTCGACCCGGCTACCGAAGAACTGGTCTTCGTCCATCACCGGTTCGTACACGATGACCTCGATGCCCTTGGCTTTCACGCGCTTCATGATCCCCTGGATCGACGACTGGCGGAAATTGTCCGACCCTGTCTTCATAACCAGGCGGAAGATCCCGACGGTCCTGGGCTCTTTCGCAATGATCCGGTCGGCAAGGTAATCCTTGCGGGTGCGGTTGGCATCAACGATCGCACGGATGAGGTTTTGCGGCACTTCCGAATAGTTCGCCAACAACTGCTTGGTATCCTTCGGGAGGCAGTAACCGCCGTATCCGAATGATGGATTGTTATAATGGCTGCCGATACGCGGATCGAGCCCGACGCCTTCGATGATCTGCCGCGAGTCCAAAGAACGCGACAGTGCGTAGCTGTCGAGTTCGTTGAAAAAGGCGACACGCATTGCAAGGTAAGTGTTGGCGAACAGCTTGATCGCCTCGGCCTCGTCGGCATCCGTGAGCAGGACGGGGACATCCTTCTCCAGTGCAGGCTCAAGCAAAAGGTCGGCGAACCGCTGCGCGCGCTCGGACCGTTCGCCCACGATGATGCGCGAAGGGGGGAGGGTGTCAAACAGCGCCTTGCCTTCGCGCAGGAATTCGGGACTGAAAACTATCCGATCGCTATCGTACCGTTCCCGCGCCTGACTGACATAGCCTACCGGAACCGTCGACTTGATGACGACCACGGTGCTGTCATTTGCGGCAAGGACATGCTCGATGACTGCATCGACAGCGGAAGTGTCGAAGAAGTTGGTTTCGACGTCGTAGTTCGTCGGCACGGCGGCGATCGCATATTCGGCGCCATCGACTGCAAGGGCACCATCGGTCGTGAAACTGAGATCGAGGTCGTCTCTTTTCAGATATTCTTCGACCAGTTCGTCCTGGATGGGCGAACGCCGATCCTGGAGCATGGCGACACGTTCGGGCGTGATATCGCAGCCGACAACCGTGTTGTGCTGCGAGAGCATGATGGCATTCGAGAGGCCGACATAGCCAAGCCCGTAAACGGCGATCTTCATCGATAGTCCCGCAGTTCAATGATTGTTCGCACCCGTTTGCGGGGTGCCGCGGCTTTCTGTGGGGTGACGCACAGGAATGCAAGCCTGCCCCCGACCTGTGAGCTACCAGACGAAGTAGGGGCCGCCGCGTTCACGGGCACGTTTCCAGGCGGGGCGGGAATGGATCGCCTCAACGAAGCGCGCCAGCTTGGGGGTCTTGGGCGCATAGCCCTGCATTACGGCAATCTCGGCAGGGAAGCTCATCATGACGTCGGCGGCCGACCAGTCGTTGCCAACGAAATGAAGGTCGTCGGAAATTGCATTCTCTGCAAATTCCACATGCGCCTGAAGCTGCTCGTCGATACGCGGGGCAAGTAGGGCTGCCGCTTCGCCAAGGCGGGCAGTATACAGCTTGAGCATCACCGGAACGAAGAAGCTGCTTTCACCGAACTGCATCCATTCAAGGTGTCGCACGTGGTCTTCCGTACCGGCTGCCGGAAGCCAGCTGTCGCCGCCGTGGCGTTCACACAGGTACTGGATGATCGCGCCACTTTCCGCGACGCGCATTCCGTTATCCATGATCAATGGCGACTTGCCGAGCGGGTGCGCGTTCTTGAGTTCGGGCGGTGCGAGATTAGTTTCGGCATCACGCTGATAATGTTCGATTTCGTAATCCGCGCCCAATTCCTCGAGCAGCCACAGTATGCGCTGCGAACGGCTGTTGTTCAGGTGGTGAACGGTGATGGTCATAGCGGGATCCTCTCTCGATTCGCGGGCAGCCTAGCGGGCGTCCTGCACGCTCGCCACTGGCATACGGAAAAGCCGGTGCGGCCAGATAGCGGCGCGCACCGGCTTTCCGTTTCTTCGAGAGCGCCGGGGGACAGTCCGGCCTTGGCGCCCGGCCCGGGGGAAATGGGCCTGTTGCGCGCTCCCGCTTGAAGAGATCTCAGTCCTCGTCCGCGTCCGGGCCGGTCATCATCTCTTCGGCGACCTCGTCGGTGCGGCCGCGGATGGCGGCTTCCAACTTGGCACACATCTCTTCATTTTCGGCGAGGAACTTCTTCGCGTTTTCGCGGCCCTGGCCGATGCGGACGCTGTCGTAACTGAACCAGCTGCCCGATTTTTCGACCACGCCAGCCTTTACGCCGAGGTCGAGGATCTCGCCGATCTTGGAAATGCCCTGGCCGTACATGATGTCGAATTCGACCTGCTTGAACGGCGGCGCCACCTTGTTCTTGACCACTTTCACGCGGGTCGCATTGCC
>CATMNW010000299.1 GCA_950071875.1 uncultured Erythrobacteraceae bacterium
GCATGATCAACGGGCTGATGACGCTCAACGGCGCATGGGACAAGGTCCGCACCGATCCGATCATCCGCATGATGGTGATGGCGCTCGCCTTCTACGGCATGAGCACCTTCGAAGGCCCGATGCTGTCGATCAAGAGCGTCAATAGCCTGTCGCACTACACCGACTGGACCATCGGACACGTCCATTCAGGCGCGCTGGGATGGAACGGGATGATCACCTTCGCCTGCGTCTATTTCCTCGTGCCGCGCCTGTGGAAGCGCGAACGAATGTTTTCGTTGCGCATGATCAACTGGCACTTCTGGCTCGCGACGATCGGCATCGTTTTCTACGCTGCCAGCATGTGGGTCGCAGGCATCATGCAGGGCCTCATGTGGCGCGAATACGGCCCCGACGGTTACCTCGTCTGGTCGTTTGCCGACAGCGTCGCGGCGATGTTCCCGATGTATGTCATGCGGGCAGTCGGCGGGCTCATGTACCTCGGCGGTGCACTGATCATGTCCTACAACATCTGGATGACGCTGGCCGGCAAGCTGCGGGACGAAGCGCCCCTGCGCGACGCGGCCTACGACCCGAAAGTCGATCGCCCCATCGTCAACCAGCCCAGTGCCGTTCCGGCCGAATAGGATCCTGCTAAAATGACCGATCCCATCGTCGAAGAAACCGTCACGGGTCACAAGCGGCTCGAACGCAATATCACCCTGCTTGCCATCGGTACCTTCGTGACCGTCGCCATTGGCGGTCTCGTGCAGCTGGTGCCGCTCTTCTATCTCGAAAACACGATCGAGCAGGTGGAAGGCGTACGGCCCTACACCCCGCTCGAGCAGGCTGGTCGCGACATCTACGTGCGCGAGGGCTGCTATACCTGTCACAGCCAGATGGTCCGCCCGTTCCGGGACGAGGTCGAACGCTACGGCCATTACAGCCTTGCAGCGGAGAGCATGTACGACCATCCGTTCCAGTGGGGGTCGAAGCGCACGGGGCCAGACCTAGCGCGAGTAGGTGGACGCTATTCGGACGAATGGCATGTGCAGCACCTCACCGATCCGCAGAGCGTGGTGCCCGAAAGCGTGATGCCGCAATACGGCTTCCTCAAGGAAACCGATCTCGCGATCGGCGATCCCGAAGCGACCATGATTGCGCTGATGCGCGTAGGCGTCCCCTATCGCGACGAAGACATCGAAAATGCGCGGACGGACATGCTCGCACAGGCCGATCCCGACGCCGATCCGGGTGATCTCGCCGCGCGCTATCCCAAGGCGCAAATCCGCGATTTCGATGGCGATCCCGATCGCCTGACCGAGATGGACGCACTGATCGCCTATCTCCAGATGCTGGGCACGCTGGTCGATTTCGACAGCGCTGCGGGGCTGGAGGAACTTGCCGAGGAGAAGGGCCGGTGAGCTTGTACGAAACCCTGCGCCATTTTGCGGACAGCTACGCGCTTGTCGTGATGCTGATGCTTTTCGTGGGCCTGTGCGCCTGGCCGTTCCGGCCGGGCGCCAAGAAGCGCAACCACGAGGCTGCAACCCTGATCTTCGAAGGACAAGACGATGGCGAATAAGCGCATCGACCAGCCGACCGGCACGCAAACCGTCGGCCACGAGTGGGACGGTATCGAGGAGCTGGATACGCCGCTTCCGCGCTGGTGGCTGTGGACATTCTACCTCACCATCGTCTTCGCAATCGGTTACGTCATTGCTTATCCGGCCTGGCCGATGATCGACAAGGCAACGCAAGGCGTGCTGGGCTGGACCAGTCGCGGCCAGCTGGCCGAAGAAATGACCGCAGCCGACCAGGCGCGCACCAGCATTCGTGAACAACTGGCCCGAACGCCGATCGAGCGGCTCGGTGAGGACAGCGAATTGCTGCAGCAGGCCGTGGCCGGCGGGGCAGCGGCATTCCGCGTCAATTGCGTGCAGTGTCACGGCTCGGGTGCGGGCGGTAGCCAGCAACTGGGCTATCCCAACCTCAACGACGACGACTGGTTGTGGGGCGGCGACATCAAAGCGATTCATTACACGCTGACGCACGGCATCCGGCAGCCGGGCGACGACGAGACGCGCACCAGCCAGATGCCGCCCTTCGCGGGAGCATTCGACAACGCGCAGCTCGACCAGCTCGTGGACCATGTCCTCTCGCTCAGCGGCAAGTCCGAAAGCAACAGCGTTGGCGCGCAGCTTTACGCCGACAATTGCGTTGCCTGTCACGGTGCGAACGGCGGCGGCAATCGCGAGCTTGGCGCACCGCGTCTTGATGATGCGATCTGGCTGCGGGGCAGCAACCGCGAAGCGATCAAGCGCCAGATACTCGACCCGCGCATGGGCATGATGCCCAAGTGGGAAGGTCGGCTCGATCCGGTGACGGTCAAGATGCTGGCCGCCTATGTCCATTCGCTCGGGGGTGGCGAAGACTTCATCGAAGTCGCCAAGGATCCCGAGGTAGAGGTCGATGAGCAACCCTGACGACCCTAAGCCGGGAGGCGGGCGCGACTGGTCGGTGGTCGTCGAAGACGGCGTCGCCAAGACCAACAAGCCTGTCTCCAGCGCGGTTGCTGAGCCCGAGGCGGCCACGCGCCGCCACGAGCCTCACGAACCCTCTCGCGAGCATTTGCCCGAACGGCTCTACGAGCCCCGCAAGGCGGTGCACAACAAACGGATCGACGGCCCCTTCCGGCGCTTCAAGTGGCTGGTGATGCTTGTCACGCTTGGCATCTACTACGTAACGCCGTGGCTGCGCTGGGACCGCGGTCCCTATGCGCCCGACCAGGCGGTGCTGGTCGATCTCGCCAACCGGCGCTTCTACATGTTCAGCATCGAGATCTGGCCGCACGAATTCTATTTCGTTGCCGGATTGCTGATCATGGCGGGGATCGGGCTGTTCCTCGTCACCAGCGCGGTTGGCCGCGCGTGGTGCGGCTATGCCTGCCCGCAAACGGTGTGGACCGACCTGTTCCAGCATGTCGACCGCTTCGTCGACGGGGACCGCAACGCACGTATGCGCCTCGATGCAGCGCCGTGGACCTGGGGAAAGGTCCTGCGGCGAGCTGCCAAATGGACCATCTACCTGTTCATCGGCTTCTGGACCGGCGGCGCGTGGATCATGTATTTCGCCGATGCGCCTACGCTGGTCCATGATTTCTGGCGCGGCGAGGCGGCACCCGTCGCCTATATCACCGTTGCGATCCTCACGTTGACCACCGTCACGCTGGGCGGATTCATGCGCGAACAGGTCTGCATCTACATGTGCCCCTGGCCGCGCATCCAGACCGCCATGCTCGACGAGAAATCGCTTATCGTCACCTACAAGGACTGGCGCGGCGAACCGCGCGGAAGCGTCAAGAAGGCGCAGAAGAACCCGGGTCAGTTCGGCGATTGCATCGATTGTACGCAATGCGTTCAGGTCTGTCCCACCGGCATCGATATCCGTGAGGGCCCGCAGATAGGTTGCATCACTTGTGCGTTATGCATCGACGCTTGCGACAAGGTCATGAAGGACATCGGCCGACCTCGGGGTTTGATCGATTATGCGACGCTGGAAGACTGCGAACGCGAGGCGGCGGGCGGTGAGCCTAAGTCGCCGCTGCGCACGCTCATGCGCCCCCGCACCATCGCCTATTTCATGATCTGGGCGGGCATCGGCGGCGCGTTGCTGTTTGCGCTGGGCAAT
>CATMNW010000300.1 GCA_950071875.1 uncultured Erythrobacteraceae bacterium
GTTGATGCAGTTCGTCGTCATCATCGCCAGCATGATCGCCGCCAGAGCTGCTGCGGGTGACAGGTAATCGAGACCGGCCGCCATCACCGTACCGATCCAGTCGGCAGCACCGCTATCGAGGATGATCCTGCCAAGTGCGATGCTGGCTGCGACCAGCACGATCACGCTGCCTGACAAGCCACGTCCAACACGGTCAAACTTCACGCAGCCGGTAAGAAACATGAGGATTGCGCCCGCCAGCGATGCGATTGCAATTGGCACCAGCCCGACCGACGCGAAAGCGATTGAGCCGCCCATGATGGCGGCAGCAAGGGTTGCCTTGGACCGACGCGGAAGTTCACGCATGCCTTCCAGTTGCAACAGGCTGTCTGAGCGGGCGAAATGCTGCATATCGTCTGGCAGGCCCATCACAAGCAACACGTCGCCTTCTGCGAAACGGTGATCTCCCCCTTCGGAAAACTGCTCCTTTTCGCCTACGAGGCGGTCCGGACGGTGCGTTCCGATCACGGCAACGCCGTAGAGATCGGCGATCCCGGAACTCGGTAGCGTGCGCCCGATCAAACGGGAATCTGCGGTAACGATCATTTCGCCTACAGCAATATCGGTACCGGTTTCGCCCGAACGGCGCCGGATGCGATCGATCACCCAACTTGGCGCGGCATCTCCGCGAAGAACGCTCATCGCTTCCTCGATGGCTTCATGTGTGCCTGTCATGCGCAACCGGTGCTGCGGCCGCATCAATCCCGGGGGGACATCGTGGAAGGTGACCCCTGCGGGAAGCCGGTTTTCCAGCTCCGAAAGTTCGCGTCCGTTCAGGATCGAATTTTCCGTAACACGCAACCGGGTTTCGAACATGCGTTCGGCGTGCATGGTTTCCGTCCGGTTGTCCCCAAGCATGCGCGGCATGACGATCCATACGAAGGGCAATGCGACGAGAGAGGCCGCAAGCACGATCGGGGTGAAATGGAAGACCCCCATTTCCGGCATGCCAAGATCGACAGCAATGCTGACCACGAGAATGTTGGTGGAGGTACCGATAGTCGTCGCCATCCCGCCCATCAGCGACGCTGCATTGAGCGGTATCAGTGTTTTCGACGCAGCCATTGCCCCCCGCATCGCGAGATGCACGAAAATCGGCATCAAGAGAACGAGGACGGGTGTGTTGTTGACGAACATGGAAAGGAAGAACGTCACCAACAACGAGAACAGCAGGCCAAGCTGAAGATTGATCTTGAACAATCGCTCGAGAAAGCGTGCGGCCGGATCCAGCGCCCCGGTAACGACCAGCCCGCGTCCCATGATCATCAGAGCGCAGATTGTTATGAGCGCGTAGTGACCGAAGCCAGAAAACGCGAGGCTCAGACCATCGGTGGGCTGGGTATTGGGTAGCGGAAAAAAATAGAGACCAACTGCTATTACAGCAATGGTCAGCAGGGAAATGATCTCGACCGACATCCGTCCGCGAGCAAACGCGACGAACATGGCGACGGTAATCGCCATCGCGGCCATCGCATGGTAGGAAGGAACCCCAATCATCCGCCGATGTGCCTTCCAAACATTCGCATCAGTTGCAAGGTTTTAAGTTGGTACCCCTGGCCGGACTCGAACCGGCACTTCAAAGAAACTCGATTTTGAGTCGAGCGCGTCTACCAATTCCGCCACAGGGGCACTGATGCGGGAGCGCGGGCGTTAGCTTGTGCATACGGGGTATTCAAGCGCCACATTGGACTAGAGGCTAGAAATCCATCCCGATTGCGACATGAGCAAGCCGCGGCGCGTCCTTGAACTTGGCCCCTATGGCACCGACCGCCAGAACCGGTCCGTCCTCAGCAAGTTCGACTGCCATCGCGGGCGGGGTAAAATCGGGAGCACCTTTATTTGGCTCGCGAGGCATCAGCGCCATCGCCCGTTCCGCAGGTACGGAAGAGACATGCCGCCGGTCGGAAGCGGTTGCGAGATCGAAATCCTGCTCCAGCAATTGTGGTCCGGCAGAGGGATTAAATCTCGATACTTCTGCCGCCGCAGGAGCCGTAAAAACGGCGCAAATCGCTGCAAACCCGAATGCGTTTCTCACCGGCGGCCCTTTGTCTTTCTATAACGGAAAGACGCTTGAGCCGCAGTGTAGGTTCCCTCATGCGATTTGCGACCGCAATCCGCGATCTAACTCTTCAGCGCACCGACTAGCAGCTTGTGAAGTTTGGAGTGAAGCGCATCATTTGCTGCCAGAACTTGCGTAGAGTGGATCGGTTGCGAGCGCCCGCGGAAATCGGACACGAAACCGCCCGCCTCGCGAACGATCAGACAGCCTGCCGCCGTGTCCCAATCATTGAGGCCGCTTTCCCAGAAGCCGTCGAACCGGCCGGCCGCTAGCCATGCAAGATCGAGCGAAGCAGCACCGAAGCGACGGATCCCTGCAACCTGGGGGCCGATGGCCGCAAAAATCTTGGTCCATTCGCCGAAATCGCCGTGCCCCTGAAAAGGAATACCTGTTGCGATCAGGGCTTCGGGCAAGTTCCGGCGACCCGAAACTCGCAGGCGGCCGTCATGTAGCCATGCACCACGGCTCTTTTCGGCCCAGAAGGTCTCGTCAGTCACAGGATTGTATACAACCGCGGCCGTCACATCGCCCCAGCCACCGCCACCAAGCTTGGGTTCCTGCACCGCTATGCTGATCGCGAAATGCGGGATGCCGTGGAGGAAATTGCTGGTGCCGTCGAGCGGGTCGATGATGAAACGCGGCTTGTCGGGATCGCCTTCGATCTCGCCCGATTCCTCGAGCACGAAGCCCCAGTCGGGGCGCGCATGCTTCAATTCGTCCCACAACGCGCGTTCGGCGCGCGTGTCGGCCTTGGAGACGAAGTCCGCGGGGCCCTTGCGGCTGACCTGGAGGTGCTCGACCTCGCCGAAGTCGCGGCGCAACCGGCCGCCCGCCTTGCGCGCGGCCTTTTCCATGACGCGGATGATACCGGGGAGTACGGGCATGGCGGCTTACCCGGCCTTCCCGACGTAGCTCTGCTCGTAGACGTCGACCACGATCCGGGTGCCGCTTTCGATATGCGGCGGAACCATGATGCGCACGCCGTTGTCGAGCACGGCGGGCTTGTAGCTGGAAGAGGCAGTCTGCCCCTTCACCACCGCGTCGGCCTCTACGATTTCGGCCTCGATCTGGCTCGGAAGCTGGACCGAGATCGGCTTTTCTTCCCACAGTTCGAGCTGCACGGTCATCCCGTCCTGGAGGAACGGGCGCGCATCGCCGAGCAGGTCCGACGGCAGGTTGATCTGCTCGTATGTGTCGGTGTCCATGAAGACGAGCATGTCGCCCTCTTCATAGAGGAACTGGTAGTCCTTGGTGTCGAGGCGGACCTTTTCGACCGTGTCGGCGCTGCGGAAGCGCACGTTGGTCTTGCGGCCGTCCTGCAGGTTCTTCATCTCGACCTGCATGTAGGCCCCGCCCTTACCCGGCTGGGTGTGCTGGATCTTGGCGACCTTCCAGATGCCGCCTTCGTATTCGATGATGTTGCCGGGGCGGATATCGACGCCGCTGATCTTCATGGGGGTTCGCCTTCGTATGGAATGGGGTTCGCGCGCTGCGCTGTGTGGCGCGCCTCTAGCCGCTGGGCGCTGTGGCGGCAAGCGGGGG
>CATMNW010000301.1 GCA_950071875.1 uncultured Erythrobacteraceae bacterium
GTCGAGCCATTCGATCTGCGCCATCGACTGGACGTAATCCTTGCCATCCACCTCCAGCAGCGGAACCGAACCGAACGGATTGCGGCTGGTGAAAGCCTCTCCCTTCTGCTCGGACGCCAGCAGGTTCACCGGGACATATTCGTATTCCAGCCCTTTCAGCTCCAGCGCGATGCGCAGGCGGTAGCTGGTAGAACTGCGGTAATATCCGTGAAGCCTGATCAAAACGCGGCGATCCCGGTGACAGCACGGCCGAGGATCAGCGCATGGACATCATGCGTGCCTTCGTAGGTGTTGACCGTCTCGAGGTTCACCATGTGCCGGATGACCTGGTATTCCTCGCTGATGCCGTTGCCGCCGTGCATGTCGCGTGACTTGCGCGCGATATCGAGCGCCTTGCCGACATTGTTGCGCTTCACGATGGAAATCATCTCGGGCGCGAACCTGCCTTCGTCCATCAGGCGACCGACGCGCAAGCTGGATTGCAGGCCCAGAGAAATCTCGGTCATCATATCGGCGAGCTTGAGCTGATAGAGCTGCTTGCTCGCAAGTGGAACGCCGAACTGGTGTCGGTCGAGGCCATACTGGCGTGCGGCGTGCATGCAGAATTCGGCAGCGCCCATAGCGCCCCAGCTGATGCCGTAACGTGCGCGGTTGAGGCAGCCGAACGGACCCTTGAGGCCCTGGACGTCGGGAAGCAGCGTATCTTCGCCGACTTCGACTTCGTCCATCACGATCATGCCGGTAGTCGAGGCGCGCAGCGACAGTTTGCCTTCGATCTTGGGGGCTGAAAGCCCTTTCATGCCCTTTTCGAGCACGAAGCCGCGAATGCCGCCGCCATGCGCTTCGCTTTTCGCCCATACCACGAAGACATCGGCAAAGGGTGCGTTCGAGATCCAGGTCTTGGAGCCGGAAATGACGTAGCCCCCGTCGACCTTCTTCGCGACGGTTTTCATACCAGCCGGGTCCGAACCGGCGTCGGGTTCGGTCAGGCCGAAACAACCGATCAGCTTGCCGCTGGCAAGACCGGGAAGGTACTTCTTGCGCTGTTCTTCCGAGCCGTAAGCATGGATCGGATACATCACGAGGCTCGACTGGACCGAGGCCATCGAACGATAGCCGCTGTCGACCCGCTCGATCTCGCGCGCGATAAGTCCGTAGGCCACATAGCTGGCCCCCGCGCCGCCATATTCCTCGGGCACGGTGGCGCCCAGCAGGCCTGCTTCGCCCATCATCGGGAACAGCTCGGGATCGTCGACTTCCTTCGAAAAGTTCTCGATCACGCGCGGCTGCAGTTCGCCTTGCGCAAATGCATGCGCGGCGTCGCGGATCATCCGCTCATCCTCGGTCAGCTGGTCGTCGAGATTGAAGGGATCATCCCAGGCGAACGGCACCATTCCAGCCAATTTAGTCTCCTTTAATGCGGTGATCGCAGTGGCACTCTTGCGGGTTTGCCGCAAGGGGAACCGACCCGTGATCCTGCAGCAGCGATTACGGCCATTATCGCGCGAATGGGATTGATCGCAGTCCGATCACCGCGATCACTTCACGAGTGGGAGAGCCTTGCGGCAATCCTCTGCACATTCGCGGCACATCTTGGCGCAAAGCTGGCAGTGGGGATTGTCGTGCTTGTCGCATTCAGCGGCACAGGTTTCGCATGCCTTGATGCAGGTTTCCAACTGGCTGCGCAGGACGTCGATGTTCTGCGCGGTGCGGCGAACGGCAAGGCGGGCGGTCGCACTGCAGACATCCGCGCAATCGAGGCAGTTCCTGATGCATTGCGCCATGTCCATGTCTTCCGCGACACAGGCGTCGGCGCAGCTGGTGCAGAAGAGCGAACACAGCATCGCATGCCGTGCGGCCAGTATCAGTTCCTCGGTTTCGTCCTGAACCTGAGGGTGGGCATCGACCATTTTCTGAAGCGACATGCATTTTCCTTTTCGTGAAACTGTTCACTCAAGGGAATGCAGGGCATCCGGCGCTCGTTCCGGGCCTTGGCCGGGTTTTCGCGTTCAGCTGTATGCTGCGGCGCGCTGAACCGATTCGATGACCGCTGCCGGCGGGCAGGGTTTGGAAAGCGTCTGGGCCTGGGGAAAACGGCGCGAGACTTCTTCGGGCGTCAGCTGACCCGAATGGAAGATCACGGGAATGTCTTCGGCCATCATCTGTTCGGCGAGGGGGTAAACGATCCCGTCGCCAAGCTGGACATCGAGAATGGCAATATCGGGTTTGGCTTTCTGGTAGGCGAGCATGGCGGAGGAAAGATCGTCGTATGGACCTTCGACCGAATATCCCGCTTCGGCAACGGTGTCGCACAGATCGTAACCCACGATCATTTCATCCTCGGCGACGAATACTTTCAGCTGCTGTCCCATCCAGCCTCTCCTCTTCCGCGTTTGCCGACCCAAGGAAATCAACCTACCGTATGGAAGACGGTTCCCCGTTACCGCACATTTCCGTATTTTCCCGCAAAGCCTGCCTCGTCGCCATCGGCAAGCAGTCTTGCCTGACCTACCCAGTCGTCACGCCGGATACGGCCCTGGAAACGGCCAAGCTGGCCATCGATACGGTCGATGTCGTCATCGTCCCACCCGGCAATCTGCGACAGGGAGGTGACGCCAAGCCCGTTGAGAGTCGCAGCCAGTTTCGGGCCCAGTCCCTTGATGCGGGTAAGGTCACCCCCGGACGATCGCGCAGCGGCGCTAGTGGTGGCTGTTACCCCCGCAGCCGGCTGCATTGGCGTGGCTGCCGGCGCGCTATCGATCAACGCCTTGTTGCGTTCGGCAGGTGCGGCGCCTTCATCGAGCACATCGCCGCTGGTACCAGTAACGCGCGTTTTCCGACTTGCGGAAAAGAGGTACCAGGCAATAACCAGTCCGACGACCAGCGCGGCGACCAACAGGGGCCAGTAGGTTGCAAGAAGTTCGGTCATGATCGAGTTACCCTAAAAATCGTGACGGCCCCAAAGTGCCCAGCCGATGCCGATACCCGCACCGTAAGCGACAATCATCAGCGCCGCGAGTTCGAACCACAGTGGCATGTCAGCGGGCTCCCGGTGTGTCGACAGGGGTTGGGCGAAGCGGTTCGGTGCGGATTACCGAAAATTCTATTCGACGATTTGCCGGATCGGTGGGTGCCAGGCCTTCTACAGGTTGGCTCGACCCCAAACCGCTGGCGCGCAGGCCGTCGCGCGGAATGCCGCGGCGGACCAGTGCAGCGCGAACGGCACGGGCGCGGTCCATGCTGAGCGACAGATTGCCGGGTTCGGTACCGGATTTGTCGGTGTGGCCTTCGATGGCGATTATCGATCCAAGACACGGGCGCAGTGCATCGGCGACCTCGTCGAGCAGGATGCGGCTGGCGGGCAACAGCGCGCTGCTCGCTTCCTCGAACCGTATCGAGCGGGTGCGCAGCAGGCCTTCGACGTCCTCCTGACAATGAAGCGGCTGGAACGTCGGTTCGTCGCTTTCCGCGCGCGCGGTACCATCGCTCCAGGTTACGCCGCCTACCCCCGGGATAGAAGAGACGGAACGGGCGATCTCGGCGCGTGTCGCCTCCTCCTTACGTTCACCCCCCGAAAGCATCGGGTGCCTGGAAGGCGAACCCACGGCATTGCGAAAACGCGCA
>CATMNW010000302.1 GCA_950071875.1 uncultured Erythrobacteraceae bacterium
AGCCGGTCATATAGGTTTCGCTCCCTGCTGCGTACCGCGCGCCTCGCGTTCGTTATATAGCCGGATGATGGCCGCTGCGGTCTCCTCGATCGATCGGCGCGTAACATCGATCACCGCCCAGCCGTTGTCGGCGAACATACGCCGCGCATACTTCACCTCGTCCTTTACCCGCTGGTTGTCGACGTAGTCTGTCTCACGCTCCTCGTTCAGCGTCAGCAACCGGTTGCGGCGTATCTGGACAAGACGCTCAGGTGCGGTTGTCAGGCCGATGACCATCGGATTTTTCAGTTCGTACAACTTTGCAGGCGGCGGGCTTTCGACCACCAGAGGGATGTTCGCAACCTTATACCCTCGATTGGCAAGATAGATGCTGGTCGGCGTTTTTGAACTCCGCGAAACGCCGGCCAGCAGAATGTCCGCTTCTTCCCAGTTTTCCCATCCTACCCCATCGTCATGTGCGATGGTGAACTGGATCGCCTCCACTCGGTTGAAGTAAGCCTGGTCCATCGTATGCTGGCGCCCGGGGCGACCGTGCGCTTCCTGCCCTAAAGCCTTTTCTAAAGCTTCGGTTACGTGGTCGAGGATGGGGACCGCCGGCAGGCCCTGCTGGCCGCATGCTTCTTCGAGACGTGTCCGTGTTTCAGGGTTCACCAATGTGAAAAGGACAAGCCCGGGATTGGCCTTGAGCTGGGGAAGGATACGTTCAAGATGTTGGCGCGAGCGTACCATCGGCCAGAAATGGCGGACGACATCTGTATCCTCGAACTGCGCGAGCGCCGCCTTGGCAAGCATTTCGAGTGTCTCGCCGGTGGAATCGGATAACAGATGGAGATGAACGCGATTGGAAATGGAACGGTCCTGCGGCCTGTGGAGAACCGGTGGCATAAACCACGGGAGAAAGCTGCCGACAAGTTCGGGAGCAAATTCCCTCCCCGATACGAGTCTTCCACGGGCCGATTCCCGCACACCAAATTCGACTTTTGCGCAGGGGTAGGGATAGCGGGGACAAGTTTGACTCGACTCAAGTGCCAGGCCGAGTCGCAGATGCCCATCTTCCCTTTGCAGCGCGGGATAATTCGGGCAGGGGCCGGTTATCCCTGAAATCCACAGGGCCAACAGACTCCTTCAACCTTCATATAAATACTATTATTTATTGGATTGGACTCATCGATGCCCGGTCTCCTTCTCGAAACCCTGAATGGCAAACGCGGGAAGCGCGTACCTCTCTGGCTCATGCGGCAGGCTGGTCGATATCTGCCTGAATATCGCGCACTGCGAGCGGAGAAGGGCGGTTTTCTCGCCATGGCTTACGATAGCGAGGCTGCCTGCGAGATCACGCTGCAACCGATCGACCGTTTCGGGTTCGACGGGGCAATCCTGTTTTCCGATATCCTGATCGTACCGCATGCCATCGGCCAGCATCTCGAATTTCTGGCAGGCGAAGGGCCCAAGCTCTCGCCACCACTGGTCGATGCGATGCTCGATGGGCTCACTCCCGATCCCTCCCGGTATGAACCGATCTATCAAACGGTCAGGCTGTGCTGTCAGCGATTGTCCGATGAAGTGACCATGCTGGGATTCGCCGGCAGTCCATGGACAGTCGCGACTTACATGGTCGCGGGCGAGGGCAGTCGCGATCAGCACGAGGCACGCGCGATGGCTTACCGCGACCCTGCCAAGCTCGACGCTATTCTGGATCGTATCGTAAGCGAAACCATCGAATATCTTTCCGGTCAGATCGAAGCGGGCGCGGAAGCCGTGCAGCTTTTCGACAGCTGGGCAGGCAGCCTGGCACCCGACGAGTTCGAACGCCTTGTCATCGCACCGAATGCACGCATTGTTTCCGCTCTGCGCGATCGTCATCCCACCACGCCGATAATCGGATTCCCGAAGGGTTCGGGCGAAAAACTTCCGGCCTACGCGCGCGAGACAGGCGTTCAGGCCGTCGGCGTGGACGAAACCATCGATCCGGCATGGGCAGCGCGCGCATTGCCTGAAGGAATGCCGGTACAGGGCAATTTCGATCCGCTTCTCCTGCTTGCAGGAAGTGATCGGCTGGAGAGCCGGGCGCGGGTCATACTGGAGGCATTCGCCGACCGACCGCATGTATTCAATCTTGGCCATGGCATCGACCGGCGCACGCCGATTGACCACGTCGAACGCCTGCTGGACGTTGTCCGCGGTTTCGAGGGGTGACGCGAGGGTGAGCTATCCCTACATGCAGTCTCGATGCAGGAAGTACTCGCGATGACCTATCTCTGGCTCAAGGCCGGCCACATCATATTCATGGTGTTCTGGATGGCGGGCCTGTTCATGCTGCCACGGCAGATGATCTATCTGCATGCAATCGCCGCGGGTTCCGACGATGAGGCTCTCTGGGGCAAGCGGATGGGCCTGCTGCGGAAAGTGATCCTAACGCCCAGCCTTATCGTCGTCTGGGCGCTCGGCCTTGCTCTGGCGATAACTGTCGGCGCCTGGGACCAGGGATGGTTTCATGCCAAATTGCTTTTTGTGGTCCTTCTGACGGCCTTTCATGGCATAATGGTCGGCCGATCCAAGAAAATGGCGGTGGGCGAGCGCCCAATGACCGAAAAGCAATTGCGCATCTGGGGTGAATTTCCAGGCATCGTACTTGCGATCATAGTCGTTCTGGTGGTCGTCAAACCGTTCTGAACGCACGCAGCATCGCTTTGTGAATTGACGCTCGGTTTTACCGGGCGTAACTTCACATCATTCACCGGCTAGCGGCTTCCCATTTCCGGAGGCCGGGTCCGCTTTCTCCAAGCCCATACCGACCCGCCGGCCATCACCAATCGAATACCGAGTATAATTTATGCATCTCAAGGATTTAAAAGCGAAAGCACCGGCAGATCTGGTCGCGATGGCCGAAGAGCTGGGTGTCGAGGCTGCAGGTACCATGCGCCGCCAGGACCTCATGTTCTGCATCCTGCGCGAACTGGCGGACGACGAAGAATACGACGAAGAAATCATGGGCATCGGCACCATTGAAGTGCTGCAGGACGGGTTCGGCTTCCTGCGCAGTCCGGAAGCGAACTATCTCGCCGGACCGGACGATATCTATGTTTCGCCGAACCAGATCCGCAAGTGGGGACTGCGAACGGGCGACACCGTCGAAGGGCAGATCCGCGCACCTCAGGAAGGCGAGCGCTATTTTGCGCTTACCGGGCTGACTTCGGTCAATTACGAGGATCCGGCCAATGTCCGTACTCGTACCAATTTCGACAACCTGACCCCGCTCTACCCGGAAGAAAAGCTGACGCTCGACAATGTCGATCCGACGGTGAAGGACAAGTCGGCCAGGGTGATCGACATCATCAGTCCGCAGGGTAAAGGCCAGCGTGCGCTGATCGTTGCTCCTCCGCGTACCGGTAAGACCGTTCTACTGCAGAACATCGCCAAGGCGATCACCGACAACCATCCGGAAGTTTTCCTGCTTGTCCTGCTCGTCGATGAGCGCCCGGAAGAAGTCACCGACATGCAGCGCAGCGTCAACGGAGAGGTTATTTCCTCCACCTTCGACGAGCCTGCGAACCGTCACGTACAGGTTGCCGAGATGGTGATCGAAAAGGCGAAGCGGCTTGTCGAGCACAAGAAGGA
>CATMNW010000303.1 GCA_950071875.1 uncultured Erythrobacteraceae bacterium
TGAATTCCGGCGCTGACATTCCTCTACTTCCTCCTCCGCCCGAAGCCGGAAGCGGGCCTGCCCGCGCGGCGATTCCGATCTGGGGCGAGGAAGCCATGAACGAAGCCCGGCAGGAACTGATCCGCGAGACCGACGGCGGCAAGCGACTGTGGATCCAGGGCGACCGCCTCGAATATCGTGCGCGCGAAGGCACGGATGGCTATTTGTGGGATGTTCAGGGCTATTATGGCGGCGACATCGACAAGTTCTGGTTCCGATCTGAAGGCGAAGGTGCGTTCGGCAATAAAGTTGAAAGTGCCGAGGTTCAGGGACTGTGGAGCCGGGCCATTGCCCCCTTCTTTGATTTCCAGGCAGGTATCCGCCAGGATTTGACCGGACCGAAGCGGACCTATGGTGTGGTCGGCTTTCAGGGTTTGGCTCCCTACAAGTTCGATATTCTCGGAGCAGCGTTTCTCTCTAACACCGGAGATATCACCGCTCGTTTCGAGGCTGAACTGGACCAGAGAATTACCCAGCGTCTGATTCTCACGCCACGGGTGGAGGTTAACCTTGCCGCTCAAGACGTGCCCGAATTGGGCATCGGCGCCGGCATCGACCGGATCGAACCGGGAATTCGCTTGCGGTATGAATTCGTACGCGAATTTGCACCCTATATCGGCATCGCTCAGGGTTGGAAAGTTGGCAGAAGCGCCGATTTTGCACGCGCGGCTGGCGAAGACCCGAGCGTGACGAGCTACGTAGTTGGTCTCCGGTTCTGGTTCTAAGTTTGAGAAACAACAAATGAAGACCGTCACATCTGCTTGGGCCTGGGCCGGTGCTGGATACACTTCCGAAGGTGGGGTTAGGGATCGTCCGGAGCGATCTTTACGAATCCCCCATGACCGTTGCGCTGACATCGTGCGGCCTGTTCACTTTGGCTTGGGGGACATCTCTCCTATTCATATGGCGCTGAAAGGAGGGCAAAGCGTTTATAGCGACCAGAATGAGTTTGCTGGTTTTCGAGGTCGCCTGCGCGCTCCTAACAGGTCGGGGACGCTGGCATATCTCACTGCGACAATTAGCGATTGGCAGCGTCGCTGCAACTGCACCGTTTGCAATAGGAAGCTGGTCGGCCAGGCTATCGGCTGACGGACATCCCACGAGAGGAAATTATCGTATGAAAGTAGAGAAACCAGGTAATACACAGTACTATTCGAACCTGACGCGCTTTCTTCATCTAGTTACGGTACTGGCGGTCACCGCAGCGCTTGTCATCAGTTTGTTCATGACTTATCCAAAGGGCGGAAAGCCGGGTGATTTCTGGTTTGAAGTGCATGAGAAGGCCGGACTGGTCGCTCTCGGCGGATTGGTCCTGTTCTGGCTATGGGCCGTCTTCCGGCGCCGCGAACCTAGTCTTGGTGACTGGTTCCCTTATCTATCTGGTCGTCGGCTTGCCGCATTGTGGGCCGATACCAAGGCGCATCTGGCGATCCTTCGGGGCGGCAAGCTGCCGATCAGCGATGATCAGCCGCTGGCCAATGCCTTCCATGGCCTTGGCGCATTAATCGCTCTTGCCTTGGCGGCGACGGGCACGCTTGGTTATTTCTACGACCAGAGCTGGGCGCTTGGGGTGCACGAGGCACTGGGCCTCCCGATGTGGATATATTTCGGCGGACATGTGTTGATGAGTCTGGTGCATGAATTCGCGCATGATCCAGTGCTAAGGAACATGTTCATCTTTCGGTCCCGCAAACCGTGATGAAATCGGCTCGTGTCACGCTCGACCTCACCAGTAGCGCGCATGACGCGGAAGAGACCCCGGTCCTCGAACATATCGAGGGCCGAAAACCAATCAGCGAGGATGCCGCAGAACTGGCGAAAGACCAAAGGACGTTTGGGGCCGAATGTGGCGAACCAGACCGCATCGATTTACGGGTCCGGTAGTTCTCCAATTGTTGATGGCTTCTGGTTCCCTCCTGGGAACATTCATAGAAGACTGGCCTCGCCCGCGCTCTCGTCGCACGGACGAAAGGCCAAGTCTTTTCCGGCGGGAAAGCCCAGAAATCCGCCAAAAGAAACAGTCGGGAAGCTCAATTAGAATCGACGCTCGCAGCCCCTTTTGACAAAGCACACCGGACGCAGTGGTCGATGTGGGATTTCATGCGTTCAATCGTAAGAACGGGTAGTCCTCAAGTGGTACGTCAAAGCTTGTGATTTCCATGCGCGATGAGATAGCGAAATTAGCATCTTATCGCTTTGTACGCTTGCTACTTAATACCAAGGAAATGGCGCACCCGACTGGATTCGAACCAGTGACCTTCGCCTTCGGAGGGCGACACTCTATCCAGCTGAGCTACGGGTGCCTCGTGCTTACGCGATGCTTACGCGGAAAGGATTGCAATGTGAACCCCATCAAGTGAGCTTTTGTAAGTTATTGAAATTTAATACATTACCTCTAAAAATTGTTATTCATCAAGCCTTGACACCTGCCTTCGGAGGGCAGCGCTCTATCCAGCTGAGCTACGGGTGCCGAGCGGCGGGCCTCTAGCAAAGGCGGGGGCCGGGCGCCAGAGGCTTCGTTCGCGCGCCTCGATCTTAGCGTTTCGGTAAGCCTGTTCGCGCTAACGATAGCAGTATGTCCGCGATCAACCATGAATTCGATCTGGCCGGGGCGACCATGCTTCCGCCCCTCGGTCCCGTAGCGGGCAAAAGCCTCGGCGGCGAGCGCGCCGTTCTTCTGGCCGCGCGCTGGGAAGCGATCCATGCGGCCGGCGATGCCGTGGCTGAGCTGGCGCAGCTGGGCCGCGAGAGCATGAGCGGAGCCATCGCGCGGTTTCCTGCGCAAGCCGCGCAAATGACGGGATGGCGCGGCGAAGAGGTCGCGACGCGGATCGAGGACCTCGCCTTCGTGATGCAGACCGGGCTTCGCGCGCTGATCGTGGCGGCGGGAACGGGGTACGACACCACGCCTGCGGCCCTGACGCTGTGGCGCGAATTCCATGCCGCGCGCGCCGACATCCTTACGATCGCGGAACCCGACCGGCTGGCGGCCTGAGTCTGACGCCTGCTTGACTGACCCTGTTTGACTGGGCCTGCTTGATTGGGCCCGCTTGACTGGGTTCACATTTTGTTCCAGCCAGAGCGGCATGTCCGAATCAGCCGCACTCGCTCGATCGCACGCGCTATCGAGCCCCACTCCCGATCCCGACACCATTCCGGTCGCGCGCCCGGTTGCAGGCGACGTGTGTCGCGGAATCATGCGCCTGTTCGCGCGCAACGATATCTGGTGCCTGCCCGAAATGCCGCTGCGCAACGGGCGCCGCGCCGATCTGATGGGCGTCGATGCGAAGGGCCGGGTGGTGATCGTCGAAGTGAAGGTTCAGCGCGGCGACCTTTTGGGCGACGGCAAATGGCCCGACTATCTCGACCATTGCGACCGGTTCTTCTGGGGTGTCCCGCCCGGACTCGATCGCGGCCCGCTTGACAGCGAGGAGTATCGCCCGGATTGCTGCGGCGTGATCGTGGCGGACGGATACGATGCGGAAATCGTGCGTCCGGCTCCCCTTCACCCGCTGGCTGCGGCGCGGCGCAAGGTGGAGATCGAACGCCTGTCGCGCGCGGCGCTGCGTCGGCT
>CATMNW010000304.1 GCA_950071875.1 uncultured Erythrobacteraceae bacterium
CGATCTTGCCTGCTTCTTCTCGCGCTGATGCGGGCATCAGCTGCATCATCCCGCGCGCACCGGCATGGCTCACGCGATTGCGGTCGAATTCGCTTTCCTGCCGGGCGATGGCATGGACCATGGTCCAGTTCGCCCCGGGGTGGGTTTGGGTAGTGGGATGGCCCAGCCGCTCGAACCCCTTGAGGCCGTGCTCGCCTGCAACCAGCCCTGCGACGACAGCAAACTCTTCCAGACCTGTCTCACGCGCCAACTGCCCGACCAGCGCCATCTGCGCAGGCGTTTCGGCCTTCTCGGCGATAGCTTCGAAGAAGGCGCGTTCCGTGCGCCAGTCCCGGCGGTTGCGCGAGATGGCACGCAGGGCGCCTGTCAACGGATCCGCCTCGAATGCGGCACGGTCGGCTGCATCGGGCTGCGGGGTCTGGGGAAACGCCGGCATCGGCTGGCCAAGTTCGCTCAGGGCAAGCTGGCCATAATACCAGTCGGGATAGTCGGCGGCCATTTCCCAGTACCGCTGGGCTCCGGCCCGATCGCCTGCCTGCGAAGCGGCACGTCCGGCCCAATAAAAGCCTTTCGAACGGGTCAGCGGCGTCTTCGCCGCAGTGCCATAGCGGTAGAATAGCGGCGCAGCCTGCGCGCCATCGCCAAGCGACCACAGGGCCTTCGTCCCGCCGAGCCACATCAGGTCGGTATATTTGTCGCGCAGCGTGAAGCTGCCTTCCGAGATATCGGCATCCTGCGGGAACAGGTCATCGACCTTTCCGGCAATGCTGGCAGCCTGCGTTGCGCCGGCGCCTTTGGCCACCGCCAATGCTTCGGTGACGAATTGCGCGCCGTCGAATGCGGGCGCAGTGAAGGCAGGCCGCGTGGAAAGCAGGTTGACCGCGCGATAGAGTTCGCCGCTCGTGCGGTAATGCCTGGCGAGGTTATAGACATATCCCGCATCGCTCTGCGAGCCGGCAGGGATCGGGAGGCCCGCTTCCTGGGGTTCGCTCCCTTGCAGGAGAGCCAGGCGCGCCTGTGCCATCTCGCGGTAAGCAGGGGAAACACGCGTCACATGGCGCGAAGCGGCTTCGTAATTGCCCTGCCACAGCAGCGCATCCATCCGGGCATCGTGATCTTCCGGCCCGAACCGGCTTCCGAAAAGGCCCTGCATGTATAGTTCCGCAGGCCCGCTCATCGTGCCGTTACGCCAGGCTTCCAGCGCCATGTCGTAAGCTTCAGGGCGATCGAGCGACGCCAGGGCGAGTGCATATCGCGCGCGTCCGCTGTTCGTCAGCGGAGGGTTCCGGTCGAAGAACGCCACCAGCGACTGGACCGGCGGTGCATCCTTGTCGAGCGCACTTTCCGCGCGTCGCTGCAGCAGGTCCTGCTTGGGAAAATCGGGATAGGTGGTGATGAAATCGGCATATGCGGAAAACGACAGATTGTCCGTCTTGGTGAGATATTCCCACTGACCGATTGCCTGGTCCATGCGTGCCGATTGCTGCATCGTGGATTGCGACTGCGCCTGTACCACGGCTGGAAAGACCAGCGTCGAAGCGGTGCCAAGTGCGAGTGCGTAAAGAGTTTTTCTGCCCATGCTGGACATAATGCCCGGCCCCTCCTTATCAGGCGCTGAATGAAGTATGGCGCTGCGCGCCGAAAACTGCCTTGTTTCATACCCCTAACGCAGGACTACCGTAAATGTTCTCAGGCTCGATTCCGGCTCTGGCGACTCCTTTTCGCGATGGATCGTTTGACGAAGCCGCTTTCCGCAGGCTGGTCGACTGGCAGATCGAAAACGGCAGCAAGGGGCTAGTCCCCTGCGGCACCACCGGTGAAGCCTCCACGATCTCGAACGCGGAACACCATCGGGTGATCGAAGTGTGCGTCGAACAGGCAGCGGGGCGCGTGCCGGTCATTGCCGGTTGCGGTTCAAACGACACCCGCAACGCGCTGCTGCATATGCAGTTTGCACGAAAAGCGGGAGCTGCGGCAGGACTGTGCGTTGCACCTTATTACAATCGCCCCAGCCAGACCGGGCTGATCGCCCATTTCAGCCATCTGGCGGAAAACAGCGACTTGCCGATCGTATTGTACAACGTACCGGGCCGCACCGTTACCGATATCGAGGACGAGACGGTCTGCGAACTGGTAAACAAATATCCGGATCGCATCGTCGCGATAAAGGATGCCAGCGGCGACCTGTCGCGCGTCGCCGACCACCGCATGGGTATCGGCCGCGATTTCTGCCAGCTTTCTGGGAACGACGAGCTATGGCTGCCCCATAGTGCCGCAGGCGGGGCGGGTTGCATTTCCGTCACGGCCAATGTTGCCCCGAAACTGTGCGCCGAATTCCACGAGGCCATAGCAGCCGCCGACCTTATCAAGGCGCGCGAGATCAACGACCGGCTGTTCCCGCTTCATTACGCCATGTTCTCCGATGCCAGCCCTGCGCCGGTAAAATACGCGCTGAGCCGTGTGCATGACTGGTTTTCGCCAGATGTCCGGTTGCCGCTGTGCAACGCCAGCGAGGCGAGCCGCAAGGCGGTGGACGAAGCGCTGGAAATCGCCGGGCTTCTCTAAAGCACCTCGTCCTCGTCCAGCATCGGCAGGGCGGGGAAGGGCGGATCGCTAACGGCGAGCGCTTCCACGATGCTGCCCGCGTGAAGACCTGCTTCTTCCTGGCCATCGATCTGCGCGATGTGAAACAAGGCGTCTCCCTGATTGACGATCGGCATTGTCGCATGCCCGATGATGACGCCATCTATCGGACTGACGAGGTCTTCGGGGTCTTCTCCGAACAGGCCGCCGACGCGTGCCAGCAGATCGCCGGTATGGACAAGATCGCCCGATTTGCGGGCCCGGCGACTGACTCCGCTCCGTGGGGCCCGGACCCAGCTTGACCGGTTGGCGCGCAAGGGAACCTCGACATCGGCCAGTCCATCGTCGGCATCGATCATGCCTATATGGGCCAGCACGCGCAGTACGCCATCTCCCCCGATACGGATCGAAAAGCGGTCGAACCGCAGGGCTTCGCCTGCCTCCATAAGGAGCATGGGTGTCTCGCGTTCCGCAGCCAGCGCACGCATAGAGCCGGGGCGCAACGGACTTTCAATGATTATCGGAGCTGCGAAAGCCATGGCCAGTTCGGAAAGGTAAGGGCTGCCGGAAGCAATGCGGATTTGCGGCAGATTGTAGCGGTGGACCGCCGCAGAATGGATATCGATGCCGAGCGAGCATCGGTCGATCACGTTGACAAGGAAGCTGTGGGCCAGTTGCGCCGCCAGGCTTCCCCGCTCGGCCCCCGGGAAACTGCGATTGAGGTCGCGTCGATCAGGCAGGTAGCGACTATGCGACAGGAATCCGTAGATATTGACGGCCGGGGCAAAGATGATCGTGCCGGCCAGCGTGGATGGGCTCAGGCGTTCGATCAGCCGCTGTATGACGGCAGTGCCGATGACCTCATCACCATGGATCGCGCCACTCACGAATATACACGGACCACGCCTGGCCCCGTGCAACACACGCAATGAAAGGGCGGCACTAAGGCCCGTTACCTGCTGGCTGACCGGGATCGAAACCGTTGCGGCGGTGCCGGGATCGAT
>CATMNW010000305.1 GCA_950071875.1 uncultured Erythrobacteraceae bacterium
CCCGAGCGACGTGGTGGCAGGCTGGATGGGCGGCGCAGGCTGGGCCTTCCTTGCGGCAGCCGTGCTATATAGGCCTGCCAGGACTGCTGCGGACACTACGAACGCGGCGGAACGCGCTGCGTCCTAATTACCCGGATCGCAAACGCCATCGGGCAATCTGACCGAGAATCGATCGCCTACCCGCGGATCGTAGAACCGCGCATCGCGAAGCCAGTACGATCCATCTTCGCGCGGTTCGACGAGTGGGGTCCGGGCCCAGAACAGAAAGGCTTCGACATCCCTGTCGCCAGCGCGCGCCGCTGCCAAATCGCAGGAATCGAGCGGGACGCCCGGCAGGGTGCGGTCGGTGTCCAGCGTATACATACCGTTGCCGCCACTGATCATTTCGCGGGCGAGCGGATTGAAAGGCACCGGACTGGCAATAACGGTCTCAGTACCCGTTGGACTGGAAGTGAAACCGGCCTCGTCCGAAGCCGTGATCGCGCCATTCATCCCGATGTACCCGAGTGCGCCAGCAATCGCCACGCGCGCCGGGCGCTTCCACTCCTCGCCCCGCTTTTCGCGCCTTAGCGAAAACCACGTGGCAAATCCCATCAAAGCCCACAGCCAGATGTCGATGATGAACAGCGTGTCGCCATAGAACCACCGGCTCGAAAACGGCTCCAGCAGGCGGATGCCGTACACATTCAGCCAGTCGAGTGCCGGGTGGGTCAGGCAGCCAATAAAGCTCAGCGCAAACAGCCATCCGAAGCTAACAGGCAAGCGCCCTTCGGGCCGTTTCCCGCGCTTCGCCTGCCAGCGATCGAAGCCGTAAAGCAGCCCTGCCAGTATCAGCGGCAACAGCACCAGCGCGGGCGGGCCATGCGTGATGCCACGACGAAAGCCAAGATGCTCAACCCCGTCGAGCCAGAAAAGACACGCGGCATCCACATCGGGCACGTTCGCCCCGATGATCAGGGCCGGCATCGCCAGGCCGGTCTTTCGCTTGAGCCCGGCCTGCCCGATCAATGCGCCGACGAGCGAGTGTGTGAGATTGTCCAGCGTGCCTCTCCTGTCGGATAACCTGTGCAACTCATGCGTTATCGCTGCATCGACGCAAAGGACATTTCGTGAAGCTATCCACCGTGAAAACCTATCTTCACCGCGAACAGGGCCTGCTGGTCGGTCTTGTGGCGGGCGCAGCGCTGGTTGGCGGTTTCATCAACCTGGCGGGCGAAATGCTGGAAGGCGATACGCAAGCGTTCGACGTAGCATTCCTCAAATCGCTGCGGATGAACGGCGATCTCGCTACGCCTCACGGACCATCCTGGATGCTGGACGCAATGCGCGACATAACAGCCTTGGGAGGGGTGACCGTCTTGTCGATGGTTTCAGCCCTTGCCATTGCCTTCCTGCTGACCCGCGGGCGTGTGAAACAGGCATCGTACACAATGCTCGCCACCGGCGGCGGGGCCTTGATGGGCAAACTGCTCAAGACCCTGTTTGCGCGCGAACGGCCCGAAGTCGTGCCCCATCTGGTGGAGGTCACCTCGCTGAGTTTCCCGAGCGGGCATTCGATGAATAGCGCCATCATCTACCTGACGCTGGCAGTAATGATTTCTCGCAGTTTCGATGAACGCCGCGCTCGCATCTTCACGATCGGTACCGCCGCACTGCTGGTTCTCGCCATCGGGTTCAGCCGGTTATACTTGGGCGTCCACTATCCGACCGACGTGCTCGGCGGCTGGACCGTCGGTGCGAGCTGGGCGCTCGCAATGGGACTTATCGCCACGCGCTTGCAGGAACGCCACCAGATCGAAGAACCGGGAAACGACCCGGTAGCGGATACGAAAAAGGCGGCGGTATGACCCGCCGCCTTCTTCCGGTGTCAAATCAGCTTATACCCTGAAGCGGCAGTCCTCGATCAAATCGGATCCTGGGCTGTCCCGCTGACCGTCCAGGTCTGGCCCTTGCCCAGCAGCTTGGCGAGGTTGGCTTCCTTGCCTTCGCTGGCTGCTGCCTTTTCGGCCATCACGGCAGCCTCGAAGGTCGGGCGCGGGTCGTCGTAAAGGACCCCGAGAGCCATCGGGAACGGGCCGAAGGGCATTTCGATGAGCATATGTGCGACCGAACGGTTGGTGACATCGTGGACGATGACGCCCGCGCCTTCCCAATCGCCATCGACCACCTCGACAACTTCGAGGGTCAGCTTTTCGCGGTTCAGGGCAATACCCTTGCTGTCCTTGGCGAACAGCATCGGCTTGCCGTTCTCGAGCCAGAGCTGCTGGTCTTCCGCACCCTTTGGCGCGGCGAAATCGTTGAACACGTCCTTGTTGTAGACGATGCAGTTCTGGAAGATCTCGATGAAGGCAGCGCCCTGGTGGGCATGCGCGGCCTTGAGCACATCGGGCAGGTTCTTCGACACATCGAAACCGCGCCCGATGAAGCGCGCACCGGCACCCAGCGCGAAAGCGGCGGGGCGAGCGGGATGGTCGTAGCTACCGATCGGGGTCGAGGGCGACTTCGTGCCTTCGCGGCTGGTCGGCGAGGCCTGGCCCTTGGTAAGGCCGTAAATCTCGTTGTTGAACAGCATGATCTGCATGTTCACGTTCCGCCGAAGAACATGCATCAAGTGATTGCCACCAATGGATAATCCGTCACCATCGCCAGTTACCAGCCAGATATCGAGATCGGGATTGGCAAGCTTCGCGCCGGTCGCAAATGCGGGCGCACGGCCGTGGATCGTGTGGAAGCCGTAGCTCTCGACGTAATAGGGGAAGCGGCTCGAACAGCCGATACCCGAGATGAACACGGTGTTCTTGGGGTCGGCGCCAAGCTGCGGCAGCGTGCGCTGCACGGCCTTGAGGATCGCATAGTCCCCGCAACCCGGGCACCAGCGGACCTCCTGATCGGTTTCCCAATCCTTGAGCGTCGTTTCGATCTTTACCGGAGCGTTCATCAGTCGTTCTCCGCCTTGGGGCTGGGAAGCTGCTGGTCGTTCACATCGACCTGGCCGCCTTCGTTATCGGGGATGCCATCGAAATACTTGCCGATCGCCTCTTCCAGTTCGGCGATCTGGAAAGGTTGGCCGCTGGTCTTGGTGAGCGGTTCGGCATCGACCAGGAACTGGTCGCGCAGCACGGTCTTGAACTGGCCGGTGTTCATTTCGGGCACCAGAACCTTGTCGAAACCCTTCAGCAGCTCGCCCAGATTGGCCGGCAGGGGCCAGATGTGGCGCACATGAATGTGGCTGACGTCGAGGCCCTTCCGGCGGCAATTGTCGACAGCGCGGTGGATCGGCCCATAAGTCGAACCCCATCCGACGACAGCAAGCTTGCCCGATGTCTCGCCGAGGCAAACGGTCTGGTCGGGCACCTTGATGCCTTCGACCTTGTTCTTGCGCAGGTCGGTCATGCGCTGGTGGTTGTCGGGCGAATAATCGATATTGCCGGTCAGCTCGTGCTTCTCGATCCCGCCGATGCGGTGCATCAGCCCCGGCGTGCCCGGCTTGACCCAGGGACGCGCGCCCTTGGCGTCGCGCTTGTAGGGCAGGAATACACCCTCGCCC
>CATMNW010000306.1 GCA_950071875.1 uncultured Erythrobacteraceae bacterium
CGAAGGCGGCGACTACAACCATGGCTTCAACGCCGCGACCGGCGAATATGAAGACCTGGTGAAGTCGGGCGTGATCGATCCTGCGAAGGTCGTGCGCACCGCTCTGCAGGATGCGGCTTCGGTCGCCTCCTTGCTGATCACCACCGAGGCTCTAGTGGCCGAGCTGCCCAAGGAAGAAAGCAAGGCGCCGATGCCTTCGATGGATTTCTAAGGCGTCCCTTCTCCTGGAAGCCTACAGGCGCGCTCGCAAGGGCGCGCCTGTTTTTTGGCTCCAAGACACTCAAATGTAGGCGGAAAAAATTGGAGGGAGCTTGAAACCAGAAGCCAATTTTCGAGTTAATTAGATGCCGGACGCCAAAACCGGGTCCGGTTGGACAGAGGGCGTCGGCTCTTTCGTTCCCGACGCTGCTCATGCCCAGATTGCTCAACAAGGAGGATTTGGAAATGAGAACTGCATTTGACTTAACCCCGTATCGCCGCTCGACCGTCGGCTTCGACCGTCTGTTCGACGCGATGGAAAAAAGCTTCCGTGCTGATGCGCAGGATAGCTACCCTCCCTTCGACATCGTTCGCACGGGCGACGAAAGCTATCGCATCACGCTCGCGGTGGCCGGCTTCACCCGCGACGAGATCGACATCACCGCCCAGCAGAACCAGCTCGTGATTTCCGGCGAAAAGCGTGAGAAAGACGAGGATGGCGTTGACTTCGTGCACCGGGGCATTGCGACGCGCGCTTTCGAACGGCGCTTCCAGCTCGCCGATTTCGTCGAAGTGAAGAAGGCGTCTTATGAGGACGGCCTGCTGAGCATTTCGCTCGAGCGCGTCGTTCCCGAGGCAATGAAGCCGCGCAAGATCGAAATCGGCGACAACACGCACGACAATGACGACACGCCGAAGCTGGCAAAGGACAAGGCTGCGTAAAAGCCGCGTTCGCCTTCTATCTTATGCAGGGCGCGCTCGCGAGGCGCGCCCTAATCTCTCGTTGAATTGGCTTCATCCCGGCCTGCATTGATCGGCTTCTAGAGGTCCACAACCGGGTCGTTAGACGACGGTCGGCTCCTGGCGCATCGCCACCTCGGCAAATCGGTCACGAACTGGGTGGAAAGCGGACCTGCGAATGCGAAAAGCAATGTCGCCTTGGGGCCAGGCTGAATTAGTCCCAACATGGGAGGGCACAGAATGCCACTATCCAGAATCGCTGCAGGCCAGTTTGTGCGATCAGCAGGCTATCATTAAGTGTGCCGCATCACTTGGGCAGAGAAGCGCTCCATCTCCTCAAATTGTGGACTAAATTGCAGCAATAGAAGATCTACGCCGGCACCTTCGAAATCCGCGATGCGTTGGCGCACCTGCTCGGGAGTGCCGATAAGGTTTGGACGCAGGCCGCGATTGGACACCGCGTATTCCCGGATTTTCAACTCGCGCTCGAGCTCGGTCCCAGCCAGCCATTGATCGAAATTGTCGTAGCCGGGCGGGACATCTTTCATTTCGAGTATCCGATCGAGCTCAGCCTGCGCTTCCGCTTCGCTGTCTCGAACGATGACGAAACCCGCCATTCCGAAGGATAGCGGTTCGCGCTCAGCCGTTACGCGCCGCTCCGTCATGTCGGCGATCTTTGATGCGACTACGTCCGGGTCATCCCCATGCATGACGTAAGCGTCGCACTTTTCGGCGATGAGCGACTTGGCTGCCTCGCTCTCTCCGCCCGCATAGAGCGGCGGCTTGCGCACGGGCGAAGGAACGACCCGGGCTTCGTTCGTCGAATAGATGTCACCGTCGTAGGAAAAGGGTTCCCCGCTCCATAGCCCCTCCACGACATCGATCCATTCCGACGTGCGCGCATAGCGGTCGTCGTGCTGGTCGAAGTCCAGTCCGAACATTTCTGCCTCGCGCGCCCACCAGCTGGACACAACGTTGAGCGACAGTCGCCCATTGGCAATGCGGTCGATATTGGCAGAGGTCTTGGCGAAGGGGCCCGGCTGATGAAAATTGGGCCGCACTGCCACCATCAGCTCCTGTCGTTCGGTGAGCGCGGCGAGAGCTGCAGCAGTCGACCAGGCATCAAGTGCAGGCGCATCCACCCCCTTGATGTCGTTAAGGTAAAGCTCGGCAATCAGTGTCAGATCGAAGCCGATGCGTTCTGCATTGATGGCGAGGCGCTTCACATAATCGAAGCTCGCTTCCATCCCTTCGTCTTCGACGTTGCGCAGCCAGCCTCCGAAAACCGGCATCCAATATCCATAGCGCACTACGCGGTCTCCTTCAGCACGGTGATCTCGGCCTCGAGCATATCCGCCAACTGCTCATGAGGATCGAACCCAAGGAGTTCTACCGCGTTGGCCGCGAAGTTCGAAAACGCGTTGATGTCATAGAAAATGAGCTCGCCAGTTGCCTGGTCAATCAGAGCCTCGCAGCCCCCTACATCGATGCCAGCGGCGCGCACTAGCGACCGGGCGGCTTCGATCTGCTCTTCCGAAGGCTCGAACTTTGTCATCGTCACGACCGGCTTCCCAGCCGTGCTGACACAGGCATCGGCAGGACAAAGGTCGAATTGTCCGCCGCCGTCCACTGCGATGGCATAGACAAACGTCTCGCCAATGAATTCGAAGCGAATGATGTGGCCATTTTGCGGCGTATGGTAGCCTTGGACGAGCCAGACCTTGTCGATGCTGTCGGGCAGGGCAGCAGCCTTGAGTTCCGAAGCGCTGTCGAAGCGAACGATGCCCGCCCCTGCGCCGCCGATATTACCCTTGACGAGTAGCGGGAAGCCGATTGTCTGCGCAGCGGCGGCGATGTCCTCGCGGCGGCGGACGACGCGGGTATCCGGGGCCTTCAGGCCTAGGCTTGCGATAATTTCGAGCTGCCGCGCTTTGTTATGGTCGATCGCGAAAGCTTCGCCACCATTGATGATCCTCGCTCCCGCTCGCTCCCACGCTCCAAGCAATGCGTCGGCATAGAAAATGGGATGGTCCGCCGTTCGCTTGAAACTCGACATCGAGATGCGATTGAAAATGATCGGCGCCGGCGGAGCTATGTGGGCAGGATCAAAGCAATGACCCGCGACATCGATACCGACATAATCGACACCCCTCGCATCGAGCACTCGCTGCAAAGGTATGAGCCATTCGGCATGGTCGTAAAACAGGGCCAAATCTGGCATGGGCTATCCTTTTGGGAATGAAACTCAACGTCGGCGCATCAGAGGATCTGGGTCCTTTAAACGCTTCCCCCACGCGTTGACCTCAGAAATAGCGATGGCGCTTATCGGATTCGTAACCCGGGAAGTGCGATGGCGAGGTACGCGAGTGCTGGTGATATTGAGTTACAAACCATTACAGGAACTTTGGCAGTCGAAACAGTAAGCTTTGAACCTTTAGGCTCATCTTGGCGGCACGTGAAGGCACCGTGAATCAGCCAAGGGTCATGGTCGATCCGACAGGTCGGTGATCCGGATGTTGCGATAGGCAACCGGGCCGTGGTCCCCTTGGAACATGATAGGGCCGGCAGGCGATTCTTGACCGGTGATCCCCCCGGCG
>CATMNW010000307.1 GCA_950071875.1 uncultured Erythrobacteraceae bacterium
AAGAAGGACGGCACCGGCGAAGACCCCGAGCACTACGAGGTGGCCACGGGCCTGCGCACCGTCGGCAAAGAAGCGGACGTTGTCGCGCCGGGGATGCCGAGCGGCGCATGAGGGTCGGCAATAGATGCCCGTAGTCAACACGCCCGTGACGAAGCGCCCGTCGAACGAACGGTCGCGCCGTTTGACGGCATCCCAGGCTGTATCTGCGTCGATCATGACAGCTTCTCCATAGCGCAGTGGAGGCTGTTGTGTGCAAGTTTGCGCGAACGCGCATCCCGCGCCTTGCGGTCAAAGCGATTGGCGGCCAGAAAGCGCAACGATGCAACGCTTCCTCGGTATTTTCGCTGCCTTTCTGACGCTGATGACGCCCTCCGCCGCGTCGGCCGACCCTGCCGATATCGATGCTGCAGCGCGCGGCGTTGTCCGCGTGGTCATCATCGATGCAGCGGACGATGAACTGGTCCCGATCAGCCATGGCACCGGCTTTGCCGTATCCGCGAAGATGGTGGTGACCAATGCCCATGTCGTTCGCGATGCTCTACGCGATGAGAACCTGCGCATCGGCATTGTGCCTAGCGGTGGGGGCGAGGCGGTTTATGGCAATATTGTCGAAATGTCTGGCCGCAACGATCTGGCGCTTATCCGAATAACCGGTGACCTTCGCTTGCCACCGCTCGCCATCGCCGGGGGCCTGCCGCCCGACAATGGCCAGGTCGTCAGCGTCGGCTATCCGATGAATGTGGACCGGGCTCAGGGGCTCGATTTTTCCGACATTTTTCGGAGCCAGCCACCGGTGAAAAGCCCCGGTTTCATATCCGGCGCTCGACCGAGCCGCCAGTTCGACACCATCCTGCACACCGCGCCGATTGCACGCGGCAATTCGGGCGGACCGCTGCTGGATCCTTGCGGCCGCGTTGTCGGGGTCAACAGCTTCGGCGCGGACAATACCGGCGGCGGGGCGGAATTCTTCTTTGCCGTTTCCACCCGTGAACTCCTGCCGTTCCTGCGTGCCAATGCAATCGAACCCCGGGTCATCGGTTCGGCCTGCCGTTCGATGGCAGACCTTGACGAAGCCGAGCGGGAACGGTTGCAACGCGAACAGATGGACGCCCGTGCCGACCTCGAGCAGCGCAGCGAAGCACAGCGGGCCAAGCGCGAGCGCGCCCTGCTCGAAGCCCAGCAGGGGGTGATCCTGGAGCGCGAAGACCGGGTCTTCCTGGCCTTCATCCTGTTGCTAGTGGCATTCGGCCTCGGTCAGTGGGCCCTGAAACTGTGGCACGAGGAAGAACGTGACGAAAGGAAGCTGCGTATCGTCGGCGGAGCAACCGCATTGGTCGTGCTTGTTGCCATCGCCGCCTATCTTACGCGCCCGGGCCTCGATGAGATCGACCGCCGGGTGGCGGCTGCCATGCAGGAAGGCGAAGACGAACCCGGCGCTGCAACTCCGGGCGAGCAGTCCGATCTGGCCCTCCTATGCACGCTCGTGCCCGAACGCAGCCGCATTACCAGCGCGCGGGTCGAGGACCTGAAATTCGACTGGACCCCGGACGGCTGCGTGAACGAGCGAACCCAGTACGGCTTTGCCGGCGGCACATGGAGCCGTCTGTTCGTGCCCAATGACGAAGATGCGGTTTCGGTGAACAGCTTCGATCCCGACCGGCGCATTTTCCGTACCGAACGCTATCTGCTGCCGCGTGGCGCCATGGGCGAGGCACGCGAGGCACGCAGCAAGTACCAGGCGCCCAAGTGCGGGGCACCCGGTGCCTCCACCAAGCTCGGCGAACTGCAGAGCGAGGTGCTTGGCCAATTGCCCAACCAGGCCAACGAACGGCTGGTCTATGAATGCGGGCCTCGCCCCGCTGGAAGCGACTGATGGAACAGGCGCTCGTCTTTGCCTCGATCGTGCTTGGCGTGGCGGTGGCGTTCGAACTGGAAAACCTCAACCGCGTGCTGCGCTCGGACAAGGTGAAATGGCACTGGGCCCAGCCATCCTTCGCGCTGTTCATCCTGCTCAGCATCATCGCCTATTGGTGGGGTGCGGCATCGCAACCCGACCGCACGATCAGCTTTGCCGAATTCATGCCGGTCATGTTCCAGCTCGTGATGCTGGTGCTGCTCGCGGCGGTTTCGCTGCCCGACAAGGTCGGCGATGAGGGCGTGGACCTCGCCGAATATTACCAGACCAACCGACGATATATGTGGATCCTCGTCAGCCTGTATTTCTGGTCTATCCATCTCGGATATCTCGGTCATGTCGTGACGACTTCCGATTCCGTTTGGGACGTACTCCGGCGCGCTGGACCGGACACGCTGTTCGGGCTGCTCTTCCTTGCCATGATATTCGCCGAGCGCTGGCGCTGGGTCGCACTGGGGTTTGCGTGCGTGGCCTTGTCCCCTGCCGTATGGGCCGCGCGGACGCTAGGTTAACTTACGGCCGCAAAACGACAGGCTGGAAGACTAGGCTGCCAGGGGTTCGCCGGTCAGCGTGATGCGGTGCATTTCGCGGGCATACCCCTGGTAATCGTTCATCGCCAAATGCCATGTCGTGCGATTGTCCCAGATCGCAACCGTGCCCGGCTCCCATTCAAGACGGCATGTATTATCCGCTGCCGTGGCTGCGGCATACAGCTTTTGCAGAAGCTCCAGGCTTTCATCCCTGGTCTTGCCGACGATATTCACGGTGAAGGCGCTGTTGACATATAATAGCTTGCGCCCGGTATGCGGGTGACGGATCACGATCGGGTGAGTGGCTCCGGTTTTCAGGCCCTGCCCGCGAAGGTCGCTGCCCATGTCCGTCTTCGCATACAGCCCGCCTTCCTCATAGATGTGATCGGCGGTGTGGAAAGCCTCCAGCCCGTCGATCTCGTCCTTCAGTTCGTCTGGCAGCGCGTCATAGGCTTCGCCCATATGCGCCCACATCGTATCGCCGCCACTGGGTGGCAGGGGGCGTGCCACGAGGATCGATCCCATGGCCGGTACCTGATCGTAGGAATGATCCGTGTGCCATCCCCCGCCGATATTGGTGACCTGATCGGCGCGCTTGCGTACCACTGCGATTTCGGGATGGTCGTCTGTCAGGGGGAAATAATTGTTGATGTCGATCCCGCCCCATCGCTTGGCAAAGGCGATGTGCGCTTGCGGGGTGAAGGCATCCTGACCCCGGAACACGGCCACGCCATGTGTGTAGATCGCCTTCTTGATCGCATCGAGCGTTCCGCCTTCCGCATCGGCCAGGCCAATGCCTTTTACTTCAACCCCGCATCCGGGGGCCAGCGGCACCATTTCCATCGCATCTCTCCCACGCGAAAGGTATCTTTATGCCACCCATCCTACGCCAAAGGTGGATGGAGTCCAGAATCCGTTCCGGACTCGGCTTGCCTTCGCGCAGACCCTTTGCTAGGCGCGCGCCGACCTTGCCGGGGTGACTTTCGCCTGCCTTTTAAACGGCTCGGCTCGCACAGACTTTTCTTCCGGACCCGAGAGGACCTCAAGCGCGTGGATATTTCCGCCGGTATTCAG
>CATMNW010000308.1 GCA_950071875.1 uncultured Erythrobacteraceae bacterium
CCCAAGTCGCCGCCCGGTAGTTGCCGGATGCCGATAACCGCCTTACCCAGCGCGGCCTCTATAGCATGGGCCAAATTCACCGGAACCGGTCGACCAGTGCCTCTGCCGCCGCTGTCACGTCCGCCCATGTTCGTGCGAAACCTTCCGCCCCGCCGTAATAGGGATCGGCCACTTCGCGCCCTTCCTGACCGGGGACGATATCGAGCAACATGGCGACCCGCGCCCTGCCATCGCCCGGATCGACGCGGGCGATATTGGCCATGTTCGAACGGTCCATGCCGATGATGAAATCGAACTCGTGAAAATCATCGGCGTGCAGCTGGCGACCACGATAGCCGGAAATGTCTATGCCTTGCTGGCGTGCCTCGTCCACGCTGCGGGGGTCAGGTGGTTCACCTACGTGATAGTCGGCCGTACCGGCGCTATCCACCTCGACTTCGAGACCGCACTCGCCGGCAGCCTTGCGGAAAGCGGCTTCGGCAAGCGGGGAACGGCAGATATTGCCGAGACAGACGAACAGGACTTTGGTGCTGGGCATATACCAAGGCAATGTCGAGGCTAGTGTGCAGGTTCCCCGAGGTAATCAGGCTGCAAGGCGGACCTGGTTTCGTCCGCCGGTTTTTGCTTCGTACAGGGCTGCGTCGGTCCGAGCCATCAGATGATCAATGTCGTCGCCAGCCTCATACTCGGCCACACCGATGCTGGCGGTGAATGCGATGATCGCATCGCCATGTACTATCGGCGAGCTGGAGATTGCTTCACGCATGCGTTCGCAAGCGATACGCGCGGTTTCAAGATCGGCCTGCGGAAGGATCACTGCGAATTCTTCGCCACCGATCCGGCAGACCAGATCGCGTTTGCGCAGCGCTGCCAATGCACGGGCACCGACTTCCTTGATGACTTCGTCTCCGGCAGGATGGCCGAACCTGTCGTTGATGCGCTTGAAATGATCGATATCGAAGATCGCGAGGCTGAGGCTGCGATTTGGGTCGTTTGTCGAGCGCGAGATCGACCGGGCCATTGCCTCCATGAAGCTGCGGCGGTTCGGCAGGGAGGTCAGCGGATCGGTGGACGCGAAACGCTGCAGCTCGCGGCGTGCCGCATGTTCCGCTGCCAAGGCGCGGCGCACGTAGAATACGGCGAGCAATGAGAGGGCAAGGAGCAGGGCCCCGACAACTGCAAGCAGATACTGATATCGTTCGTTTGCCTCTGCCTGCATTTGGGCAATATCGGTTCGTTCCCTGAGGATGGACCGTTCGTCCGCGATAAGCGCATCGATCTCGCGAAGAATGGCTTCGATTGCATCCTTGTCGGCGCCGCGGCGCATGTAGAACATCGCTTCTTCGCGTCGGCCAGACCGTTGTTGTTCCACCATCGCATCGAGAACGGTATTCAGCGTGCCGAATTCCCCGCGCATGTTTACAAGCCGCTGCTGCTGCGCGGGATTGTCTGCGGACAGGTCCAGAAGTCGCGCATAACTGTCTGCAGCTATGCGCCTGCCTTCATCGAACGGTTCGAGAAACCGTTCCTCGCCAGTGAGCAGAAAGCCGCGTTCGCCGCGGATCTGCTGCAATGCGGCAGTGCGGAGCCTGTCGGCTTCCAGCATGATCTCGAGGGTATGGACCTGACGTTCGCGCGCGGCAGTGCGATCCTGCGAGGATCGAAACGCGCTCCAGCTTGCACCGGCAAGTAGGACGGCCAGTAACGCCACGCAGGCGATGAGGAAATAGCTGCGCCAATCCGATCCGTGCGACCGTCTGGCGACCTGCTTCGCTATCCACATTCAGCGTTGTCCCTGTCCATCCATGCTCGATACACGCGACATGGTTAACGGGCCGCTAAACTTCGTCAGCGATTTTGGCGCCCCTCGATGAGTGAGTCCACGACCGAAGGGTCGGCCAGGGTGGATGTATCCCCCAGAGATCCGAAATCGTTCTCTGCGATCTTGCGCAGAATGCGGCGCATGATCTTGCCACTGCGCGTCTTGGGCAGGGCCGCGGTGAAATGCAGGTGGTCGGGCGTTGCGATCGGTCCGATTTCCTTGCGCACGTGCGCGCGCAGGTCGGACCTGAGTTCATCGGTTTCCTCGACCCCCGCATTCGTGGTGACATAGCAATATATGCCCTGACCCTTGATGTCGTGCGGGAATCCGACAACAGCGGCCTCGCTGACGTCCGGATGCAGGACAAGGGCACTTTCGACTTCCGCCGTTCCCATGCGATGGCCGGACACGTTGATTACATCGTCGACGCGGCCCGTGATCCAGTAGTACTCGTCCTCGTCCCGTCGGCAGCCATCACCGGTGAAGTACTTGCCCTTGTATGTGCTGAAATAGGTCTGCACGAAGCGTTCGTGATCTCCGTAAACCGTGCGCGCCTGGCCGGGCCAGCTTTGTGTAATGCACAGGTTTCCTTCGGTCGCGCCTTCGAGCACGTTTCCTTCGTTATCGACGAGTTGCGGTGCGACTCCGAAGAAGGGGCGTCCTGCGCTGCCCGGTTTCATGTCGTGTGCGCCGGGAAGGGTGGTGATCATGCAGCCGCCGGTTTCCGTTTGCCACCAGGTATCGATGATCGGCAATTCGCCGCCGCCTACGGCCTCGTGATACCAGCGCCAGGCTTCGGGATTGATCGGTTCACCAACACTGCCGAGGAGGCGTAGCGACGACAGGTCATGCTTCTTCACATGGCTATCGCCCTCGCGCATCAATGCGCGGATTGCGGTCGGGGCGGTGTAGAAAATGTTGACACCCAGCTTCTCGCACACTGACCAGAAGCGGTCATGATCGGGATAGTTGGGCACGCCTTCGAACATGACTGCTGTCGCGCCGTTCTGAAGCGGGCCATAAACGATGTAGCTGTGCCCGGTCACCCAGCCGATATCTGCGGTACACCAGAATACCTCGCCTTCGCGATAATCGAAAATGTACCGGAAGGTCGTTTCGGTCCACACGGCATATCCGCCGGTTGTATGCAAAACGCCCTTGGGTTTTCCTGTCGATCCGCTGGTGTAGAGGATGAACAGCGGGGTTTCGCTGTCCAACGGTTCCGCGGGGCAATCGGCCGACGCCTCGGCCATCAATTCGTGCCACCAGAAATCCCGGCCTTCCTGCATGTTCACGTCATTTCCGACTCGGCGGAGAACCACGCACTTTTCGACCGACGGAGACTTGCTCAACGCCTCGTCAACGATCTCTTTCAGCGGCAGCTCCTTGCCGCGCCGCCAGCCGGAACTGACGACAAGGCTGCTGAGGCGGTCATAGAGCTGCGCCGTCAGCGTCATAGCGCGGGCCCCATGATCAGATCCGGCAGGAACAGGGCGATCTGCGGAAAGATCGACAGCAGCACCATGCCCAGCACCATCATCCCGACGAAGGGCAGCGAGCCGTAGAGAATGTCGCGCAGCGAAATCTGCGGCGCGATCCCGTTGATGACATAGAGGTTCAGCCCCACCGGCGGCGTGATCAGCCCGATCTCCATGTTGATCGTCAGGATGACCGCGACCCAGTAGGGATCGA
>CATMNW010000309.1 GCA_950071875.1 uncultured Erythrobacteraceae bacterium
GTCCTTGTCGCCGTCCAGCGCCGACTGCAGGCCGATCGCGACGGCTTCCTGCCCGATGTAGAGGTGGCAGAAGCCGCCAATAAGGCCGAGCCCGTAGAGCTGGCCGGCACGCTCCTCGAAACGGCGGATAAGGAGCATCTGCTCGTAGAAATGTAGCAATTGCTCCTTACTGGCGTCGTAACGCCGATCTTTCTCGAGCGCGTCCTGCAGCGAGTGGAGGATGAAATTGCTATCCTCGGCGGGCGACTTCGAGGGGGCTTTCTTGCTCCGGGGGGCTTTGGCCAAGACTTCGGATCCTTGTTCTTCCGGGGAGGAATGATGGTTGCGCCTATAGGCACAGCCGCACTCGTGGCGCAACGCTGGAGCGCCTGTGCATACGAAAACCCTTACGGAACACAGCGGTTTCCGCGAGAGGTCAGTCTTCGAGCTTGATCACCACCTCATCGGGGTGGACGACATTTAGCTGACTGCGCAGCAGTTCGCCGACCATATCGGGATCGGCATGGTTCGGATCCAGCAGGGCCACGCGGTTCTCAAGCGCTTCGCGTTCCGCCTCCAGCGTGGCGAGCTGCGCTTCGCGCTGATCCAGCAGGCGCAGGTTCTCGCTCCAGGCGAGCAGGCCCGAAGGCCCCGCAATGGCGAGCCCACCCATCACGAGCAGAGCCGCAAGCGCCGCATGCTGCGTCACTTTCGCCCGTTGAATCGCCGTGGTGGGAGCCATCATTCGCATCGTGGTACAGAATCACAGTTAACCCCCTCGCGCAAGGCAATTCTTCGCGGCTCACGACCGATCGCACTGGCGCCACAACACATGGATTGACGCGTCCGATTTCTTGACATGCCTCGCGCAAAGGCGTAATTAGTTTCCATTGAAACCAATCGCAAAATTCTGAGGACTGCCATGCCCGATCTCTTTGAAAATCCCATCGGCCTCGACGGCTTCGAATTCGTCGAATTCTGCGCTCCCGAAAAGGGCGTGGTCGAACCGGTCTTCAAGGCGATGGGCTTCACCCACGTGGCATCGCATCGGTCGAAGGACGTCGACCTGTGGCGGCAGGGCCAGATCAATCTGATCCTCAACTACGAACCGCGCAGTGCCGCATGGTTCTTCGCCCGCGAACATGGCGCTTCGGCTTGCGGTATGGGTTTCCGCGTCCGCGACGCAAGAAAAGCCTATGAAGAATTGCTGGAGCGCGGTGCTGAACCGGTCGCTGTCGATACAGGACCGATGGAATTACGGATCCCGGCTATTCGCGGCATCGGTGGAGCCATTGTGTACCTTATTGACCGTTACCCAGGCGAGGACGGTAAGGGTCTGTCGATCTACGATATCGACTTCGAATATCTCGATGGCGTCGAAACGTGGCCGACCGGCGCCGGCTTCAATGTCATCGATCACCTTACGCACAACGTATACAACGGGCGCATGAAATATTGGGCAGACTATTACGAGACCCTGTTCAACTTCCGTGAAATTCGCTTCTTCGACATCAAGGGCGAATATACGGGCCTGACCTCGAAGGCGCTGACTGCACCCGACGGCAAGATCCGCATCCCGCTTAATGAGGAAGGCGAAGGCGGCAAGGGTCAGATCGAGGAATTCCTCAAGGAGTTCAACGGAGAAGGGATCCAGCATATTGCGTTGATCTGTGACGATCTGGTCAAGTGCTGGGACAACCTGAAGGATCTCGGCGTACCGTTCATGACGGCGCCGCCCGAGACGTATTACGAAATGCTTTCCGAACGTCTGCCGGGTCACGGTGAAGACGAAAGCGAACTGAAGATGCGTGGGATCCTGATGGACGGAACGACAGAGGGCGGCGAGCCGCGTTTGCTGCTCCAGATTTTTGCAGAGGCGCAGGTTGGCCCCGTGTTCTTCGAATTCATCCAACGAAAGGGTGACGAGGGGTTCGGCGAAGGCAATTTCAAGGCTCTTTTCGAGAGCATGGAACGCGATCAGATCAATCGCGGCGCCCTCAAGGTCGGCGAAACGGAGCCGGCCGTATGAGCGCCAACGAACCACATCCCGTAAAGCTGGGCGGCGTTCACCATGCCGCCTATCGCTGCAAGGACGCGAAGGAGACCGTCGAGTGGTACGGAAGGGTGCTGGGCATGGACTACACCACTGCCTTCGCCGAAGACCATGTGCCGTCTACCGGTGAGTACGACCCTTACATGCATGTCTTCCTGGATGCAGGAAACGGCAATATCCTGGCTTTTTTCGAATTGCCGAACCAGCGCGATATGGGCCGCGACGAAAACACGCCGGCATGGGTCCAGCACCTCGCCTTCAAGGTTGGTAGCGAAGAAGAGCTGATAGCCGCGAAGCAACATGTGGAGAGCCTGGGCATCGATGTGCTCGGGCCTACGCACCACGGCATTTTCAAGTCGATCTATTTCTTCGACCCCAACGGTCACCGCGTCGAATTGGCGACCGATATCGGCACTGACGAGCAATATGCCGAGCTGAAGCGCGTCGCGCCCGTAATGCTTGAGGAATGGAGCGAAACGAAAACCGCGCCGAAACATGCGGACTGGCTGCATGAGATCGCGCGGAAGGAAAACGCCGCCAAATCGGCCTGACCTCAAGGACCACCTTTCCCTCGTTTCGGAACCGCGACGGGTTTTTGCCCGTTATGCGCCCTAAACGAGGGAAAATTCATGCAGGTCAGCCAGACGGCGGCTCAGGCAGCTGACGCCACAGCACATTCCACATCCGCGACAAGTGTCGATACCGTTGCCACCTTGCAGGACCAGTTGGTCGGGATGGGCGAAGGGTTCGTCCGCGCCCTGCCCGGCCTTGCCATCGCGCTCGTCGTTCTGCTCGTCACATGGATCGTGGCGCGGTTCGCCGCTCGCATCGCCGACCTGCTGATCGGCAAGACTGACGTTCGCCCCAGCCTCAAAAACCTCATCGACACGCTCGTCCGATTGGTCATCTGGATCATCGGTATCATGATCGCGGCGATCGTGGTCATGCCTGGCCTGACGCCCGCCAGCCTGTTTGCCGGCCTCGGCATCGGCGCGGTCGCGATCGGGTTCGCCTTTCAGGACATCTTCGAGAATTTCATGGCCGGCGTGCTGATCATGTTGCGCGAAAAGATGCGCATCGGCGACATCATCGAGTGCGAGGGGATCGTCGGCAAGGTCGAGCACATCACCTTGCGCGAAACCCACGTTCGCAAACTCTCGGGCGAGGTCACCCTCGTGCCGAACTCGATGCTGTTCAAGAACCCGGTCGAGATCCTGACCGACGAGGTGAAGCGCCGCCACGAGGTCGTGGTCGGGGTAAGCTACGACACCAATCTCGATCATGCCGCCGATGTCATCCGCCGGGCAGTGCAGGGCGTTGAGGACGTCGACAGCGAAAAGACGCTTGATATCTTCGCGCAGGAATTCAACGCGAGTTCGGTCGATTTCCTCGTCCGCTGGTGGGCCGGTTCGACTCCCCGTTCCGGGTGGGAAAGCAAGGACAAGGTCGTACGCGCGATCAAGGCTGGC
>CATMNW010000310.1 GCA_950071875.1 uncultured Erythrobacteraceae bacterium
AAGGAGTATGAGGCGAAATCAAAAACGTCCGCTGAACGATCCCCTTACGGACGCGAGTAAGCCGGTTACCAGGGCAGCACGATCCATGCCGGGACTGCGGGACGTCTAACGGAAACGGGCGGAAGGCGGATATTTGCGGCAAGAGCGAGCTCTGACGCGAAGATTACCGAAAGCGGACGTTCCCAAACGAATAAGTCATCATCTACTTGCCAACAACCAAGAGCCCCTCACGTTCAATGCAAGTCTAGTTTGGCCCGTGCTATAGGAGGAATGCTGCTGTGTGATGGGCAGTTACTCATGAGCGCGGACTGCACAGAATAGATGATCCTTAGCTGAGAAGTGCCCGTAAGTTTTCGTTAAGCCATACGTCCACCTCTTCATGCTCCAAGCTGAACAGCTTTGCTAGACCATCCCGCGCAGGCTTCACGTCAGCTGGCGCTCCTTCACTCGATTCTCCACGAGTGAAAGGACCATCTGTCTCCGTCAGAATACGCCCCTTGGGGAGTGAATGTACAAGCTTTGCAGATCGATCGTTGCGTAGCATTTCGGCATTGATCGAGAAGTAACATCCCATCTCTGCGGCCCGGCGTGCCTCTGCGGCTGATCCGGTGAACCAATGAAGCACTATGCGGCTGCTCCCGACGGGTAGTTTTGCCTCAATCATGTCGAGGACGACTTTTGCGCAGCGGACGCTATGGACCGAGATTATCTTTTCGCCAGCAATAGCACATGCACTCAAGACTTCTGCGAAGACGGACTTCTGCTGTTCGAACGAGCTATAAAACCGTCGTCCCGCGTCCAAACCGACTTCACCCACATATCGCGTTGACGGGAGATACTCTTTCCAAATCAGGAGTTCTTGTGCGCGATCGGCGACGAGCTGCGGATGTAGTCCGAGTGCGGCCCTCACATATTTCGTGCGATCTGCCAATTCCTTGTTGCGCGGGAATGCTTTCGGCGTCGTTGTCACAGCTAGTGTGAATACGCGCTCCCGTTCGCGTTGCGCAACCGCTGCGGCGTGATCGGGGTAGAGGTCAAGGTGGCAATGGAAATCAACCAATCGTGCGGTTCGGCGATGGGTCATGATGGTGCCGTCTTGACGCCATTCAATATCTTGCCGACCTCTTCCAATCCTCGGCGATAGACGTCCGCATAGGAATCAATTCTGTCGGGGTAGTCGGACAATGGGCCGGGTTTGTGGATCAGCACTCGTGCCAAGTCGGGTCGGCGTGCCAATCGGCCTATCGCCAATTGGAATGACCGGACCTGCTGTCCTTCGGCTTGGCGCGTATCCAGTGTACCTTCCGTAAGATCCTGGACGCCGTATTCGGTTGGGTCGTTCCCTGCGAGCGATGCTCTTCGGATCAGACAGGGAAGGCAATAACCGCAATGCCCTTGCGGTTCTCCCTTCCAACGCGCCTTTGCAGGGGATGAACAGGACAGTGAGTGTCCAGTAGCCGCGTCTAGTGCATCGCGATTGGTGCATTCTTTCACCATCTCGCCTTTGGTTTTGTTCCAATAAGGATTAACCAGCTCGCCATCGATCCCGAGCGCGTCCAAGAGTTCGTTCCATCGAGCCATGTAGAAGGGATGCGTCGTGCGCGTACTCAACGCGCCCAATCGCAAACGATCAAGCGGAACGTTCAAAGCGATGAGGCCGTTCTCGGGCACGCGCAAGACGAATTCCTTACCCAGACCGACACCTGCTGCCACGCCCAGCGAGAAGAACAAAAAAGATCGCCCGCGCGTGGTGCTTTCGGACTCGACGCCGTCGATCAGTCCGTCTCCAAACGTCATCCAGATACGCAGTCGATCAAATGCGGCGTCCGGATAGGCCGTCTTCAAGACCTCATAACACTCTTCCTGAGATTTGCTGACCGCACCTTCACCGGCATGGCTCACAAGCAAAGGTGCGCCGCCCGCTTCGAGGGTGTCGATCGCGCCAATCAAACTGTCGAGGCCGCCGGAGAATAGATTGATCGCGTCGAACGGCACAGGGAGCAACGGTTTCGGTCGCGGTATCGCAAGCGTTGCCTGGGCCTCGGGTCGTGCCCTGAAACCGATTTGCCATCGATCGCCCGTTAGGAAGTCGAGCGCGCGCTTTACGATACTCGCCGACCGGGTCCAGAGCTTCGGATCGCTGACCGGCACGACCAACCTGATCTCTCGCGACCAGCCATCTTGCGATTCCGTGCTCCGCGCGAGGCGCGTGTCGGCGGCGTGAATGTGAGCGGCCAGCACCATTAGATCGACCGCAACCTCGCTCGGTCCGAGGTTCAACTTCTCCATGTCTGATAGGGCGTAGCCGATCCCGTGTCCGAGACGATCGCCGACCAAGAGGTCGAGTTCCGACACGATCTCATCGCTGGCCGCAGGGATGCCGACGTCGTCCTTCGTCCCGAAGTGTCCGATCAATAGGTGCCGTCTCATGCCTCGGCCTCGCTTTCTCCAAGTGCTTCGAGCATCTCGAAAGCCGCCTCATACACGCTGTCCACGAATTCTGAGACCTGATCTTGCGAGAGTGCGCCGATGTCGACCCCTGCCGCATTTACCGCGTCGCTCACGCCCCGCTGTATGAACTCCGACAATTGCGCCTCGATCCGCTCCACCGTCCGGACATCGGATGGCATCGTCACGACCCGCGTGCCGATGTCGTTGCAAATGCGCGCCTCGATAGTGTGAGACGCGTAAAGCTCGAAGACCGTCTGGATCTGTTCCGATGTCAGACCATCAATATCGGTAATGCCTGCGTCTGCAAGATCGGCGATGGTCTCGATGAACGCGTCACGGGCGATGCCTTCATCGATCGATCCCCCGTCGGGACAGATGTAATCTGCCAATCCGGCGAATATCTCTTCGACCGGACGACCAGCAAGGCTTTCGAGATTAAGCGATCGCAAAGCCTCTTGGGCACCGTTCGCACGGGCATTTCCCAAGAAGCTGACGATGCCTGATGCGGTGCTGCGGGACGATCCCATGCGCCGTGCAGCGGACCCGGCACCGCCAGATGATCGCGACACGTATTGTGACACCGCCCGACCAAGACTGCGTCTGTCGCCTCCACCCGAACCAGCGAACCGCGTGAAATTGCTACGCGCTGATCGAAACCTATCGCCGGTGAGGGCCGGAACCACTGGCTGACGATCCGCGGGCGCAGCGGGCGGCACTTCAGGAGTGGCTACAGGCGCGTCGCCATTGTTTTCGTCGGTGGGCGCGACATCCCCACCGGGCGTATCGCCATCGGCCCCACCATCGCCGCCGTCTTCCAGCCAACTCGGGACCAGAGGTGTACCGCCCGACGCCCCTCCGAATGCATTCGACGTGCCCATCAGCGCCTCCTCTTGCTTGTGCGTGTCGCTGCACTCGCGGCCGCCTTGAGGGTCGGGGACCCGTTCTCTGCCCAGTTAGCGAGGAGGCCGTCGAGACGAGCGACGAATTCGCTACCTTTAATCACCCCCGTCCAACCCGAAGCGACCCAGGGGCCGCAACGATCGGCA
>CATMNW010000311.1 GCA_950071875.1 uncultured Erythrobacteraceae bacterium
GGGGCCATGAAGATGCGGTTCTTCGCCTCGAGGGCACCCATGGTCAACGGCTGGAAAAGAGTATCGTGCATGAAGGGCCAAATCCTTTTTGCTGGCGCGACTTGGGCAAAAAGCTAGGTGCGGGTCATGACCAGCGCAACCGCATCGCCGGACAAGAATGGCTTTCAGGCAAGTGCATGGCACTTCGCCGCGCTGCTTGCCGGTAATTTCGCGCTGGCGCTGGGCCCCTGGCTGGTACGCCTTGCGGATACCGGCCCGGTTTCGGCGGCTTTTTGGCGGGTGTTGCTGCCCGTGCCGGTTCTGGCATTCCTGGCGTGGCGGGGGCGCACACCGAAGCCGCTGGACCGAAGGCTGGCGCTGCTTGTGCTGATGGCCGGCATGTTCTTCGCTTTCGACCTCGCAAGCTGGCACATCGGGATCGAGCGTACCCGCCTGGCCAACGCCACCCTGTTCGGCAACGCCGGTGCCGTCATCCTGATGATCTGGGGCCTGATCGCTGCACGCCGCGCACCCAGTTCAAAAGAAGCAGCGGGCGTTCTTGCCGCACTATCGGGTGGGACTATCCTGCTGGGCCGCAGCCTCGAGATTTCGGCTTCGACATTCATCGGCGACCTGTTCTGTCTGGCCGCAGGACTGTTCTACGCGTTCTACCTGCTTCCGGCACAGAAGGCGCGCGGGGCGCTGGGACAGTGGACGGTGCTGTTGCTGGTGTGCCTTTCCGCTTCGCCGCTTCTGCTCGCGATGGCGCTGGCTTCCGGCGAACCGGTATGGCCGGGGGCAGCGGGGTGGTCGCCCATACTGATCCTGGCCTTGAGCAGCCAGATCGTCGGACAGGGTCTGCTCGTATTTTCGCTCCGCCACTTCTCCCCGCTGGTAATCGGCATGGCCCTGCTTACACAGCCGGCACTGGCAGGGCTGGTCGGCTGGCTGGCATTCGGCGAAACGCTTTTGCCGCTGGACCTAGTGGGGATGGGGCTTGTCGCTGCCGCCTTGGTGTTGGCCAAGGGCACGCCGCCGGCAAGGGTGCCTAACGCGCGATCCGGTTGAGGAAGATCTGGTACCGGGCTTCGACCGCTTCGAGTTCGGGGCCCGACAGATGCTCGCGGGCCTGGCGCATCAGCAGATCCCCTTCCTGCCGAATGTCCTTGCGGCGCCCTTCGTCGTCCAGCATCGAAGCGGCATCGACCAGCGCGTCGAAAGTAACCAGCGCCGCAATGCGATTGGTTGCGATCCCGCTGCGCATGGCGCCGAAGCCGCGCGCCACGAAATGCGCGAAATCGTCTTCCAGCAAGACCAGATGCGGATCCCCGCCATCGACGGCGTAGCTTCGCCTGAGATCGCGCCGCGCCAGTTCGGCGGTTGCCGCACCCAGCCAGTGGACCGCCGTGACCGCAGTAAAGGGATCGTTGATGCCCGGTGACAGGGCCCTCAGCCCGATTTCGACCAGTTCATCGATCAGGAACTGCATGTCCTGACTGGGTGTGCGCATCGAACCGAGCGTGAAAGCCCCGCGTACCTCGTCATCCGGACAGTCTGCCGTGATGTCCATGTCGGCCCAATAGGCCAGTGGAACCTGCGGATGGACGAAATCGCCGGTGCGCACCGCCAGCTTGAGCTTGCCGTTCTCCTGCTCGGCCAGTTTCTCCAGCGTACTGAACGCAATGGCCTGGACGTATCCAGTGTCGCGCGCGGTTATCGGTGTGCCATCGGGGGCTGAAAATGCCTTTCCGCCCGTATTGTCATCGGGAAATAGGTCCTCGATTTCCTCCAGCAGGCGGGCACCGATGCCCTTCAGCACGGTGTTGATGCGGATCGATGCCGGGATGTGATTGAGGAAATAGACCAGCACGGCCACCGACAGGCCCATGAGCGCGAAGGCGACCAGCAGCGACAGCTGGGGGACAAAACCCGGCAGGGCGGATGACACTGCATCGCTGACATTGGTGGGTGCCTCGTCCTCGGCGCGGACCGTTCGCAGCACGGTGATCGCGTAGACGAAAGTCCCGATAAAGGTCGCCAAGCTGAACTGGTTGCCGCGATCTTCCATGAAATTGGTCAGCAGGCGCGGGCCGTAATTGCCGCTGGCATAGGCCACGGCCGCGATCGTGATCGAAAACACGGTGGATGCAACGCCGATCATCGTTCCGGCGATGACGGTCAGCATATTGCTGGCACCATCGGGCCTTGCTGGTTGCAGCCAGCTGTAATCGCTCAGGAAATCGGCCCAGCCGCTGCGATCCAGCGATATCGTCACCAGCGCAAGCCCCAGCGCGCCGATCGAAAACAGCGCGGGCAGGAACCAGTAGCTGGCATTCATGTCATGCCAGATCTTGCGGAGTTTCAGGATCATTCGGTCGGGTTTCTCATGCTGTCCAGTGCTTCGTCCAGCGCAAGCCGGTCGAATTCAAGATCGCACTGTTCGCGCGCCTGCGCATGCAGCTGGCGGGCGTAGGTTTCCAGAAACTCGTGAAGGCCCGCATTGTTTGCGCAGTGAAGCCGCACCACGCGACCGAGATTGCCGATCATGCGGATGGAAACGGACGGGTAGGGTGCCGCGGCCTGCCGGAAGGCTGCCAACGGGTCGGCAAAAAGGCCGGCAAAATCCTGTCCGGGCAATTCGACATGCGAATCGCCCTTGCGCACAGGCATCGCATCGGGCGCGACCCAGTTCCCGCAATGCGCGCCGATGGTTTCTGCCAGTGCATCGCTGACGGCAAGGGCGGTGTAAAAATCGTTCACCGCGGGAGACAGCGCACGCGCAGCGATCTCGACCAGCAAGCGGATCTGGAAAACGGCGCCTTGCGAATTGCTGCGAAATCCGCCGATGGGGATGCAGCGCAGCGTCTTGTCGGCCTGTTCGCTCGTGCGCTCCATCGCGACCAGCGTCTGCCCCTTCAGTACATGCTGCCCCGGGGCAACGCAGACCCTTATGGTCCCGACTTCCTGGCCCAGCAGCTTTACCAGCCGGTCCATGTCCACACCTTCGATATAGCCGTTGCGGGGTGCATCGATGGTCTTTTCGAATGATCCCTCGAAAGCGGGGCGCGCCTCCACGAACACCCGGCGTTCGGATGCATCGCGGGCAATGGCGTCGATCGCCTTGTCGACAAACATGGTACGTCCCAGGTCATGAAGCGCGACAGACAGCATCACCACATTCACCGCCAGCAGCAGGACCGAAGCGGCAAACACGGCCAGCGGCGTTTCGGCGAGGTCCGCCTGGGGGTCGATCGCAGCCATCGTCAGCACTGCAAACACCAGCGAGAAAGACAGCCCGGCAATCGATACGCGCACGAGCCGTTTGCCGAGCCAGCGGTCGATCAGTCTCACCGCAAGATTGCCCGCAGCGATTGTCAGGACGAGCAGCGAGATAGAGAAATAGAGCGTGATGAATGCAGCATCTATGCCAGCGATCACGCCGGCCGTGTCGCGCGCGGTTTCCGCTGTCGCAACCGGCGCCAGATCCTGCGCGAGGATCCAATCGGAG
>CATMNW010000312.1 GCA_950071875.1 uncultured Erythrobacteraceae bacterium
GGCACCAAAGTCTTTTGATGTCGAAATTCTCGGAAAACTCATGCCGGAATTCGGCTTTCGAGCAGTCAGGCTCCTCCCTGTCCTTGTGGTAAGCTGCGTGGTTCGCGGACCTTGAGGATCAGGATGCCCAAGGCTGCGACCAGAGCCGCCAGAACGATCACGAAAAGCGGCACGAAACCATACCGGGCGATGAGCAGGCCCGCGATTATCGGCCCGATGGCGGCGATTGCCCCTTCGGCCGTGGTCACAAAGGCCAGCCGCATCGGCGTGTCCTCGCTCGAGCCGAACTCCAGCACCATGGTTGTCGAGGCCAGCATCCACCCCGATCCGCCGACCCCAAGCAGGACGAATGCCGCGTAAATCGGTTCGGCACTGCTGCCGAAAATCAATAGCGCAACGCCCGTGACCGAACTGAGGAGCGACAGTGCATAGACCAGCTTGAAGCCGAAGCGGTCGCCCAGCGGTCCCCACAGTATGTTCGATACCGTATCCGATCCGAGGAAGACGAAGCTCAACCCACCGATCAGTGCGCCGTCCAGCCCGAGCTGGAACCCGGCATATACGGTCCAGAACGGTGCACCGACCCGTGCCATCGTCGACAGGCACTGCACGATCAGAAAGGCGGCGAAATCGCGGTTCTCCAGTAGGGCAGGAAACTCCCGTACCCGTTCCGATATCGGCATCTGCGGCCGCGATACGGGCGCAGCCGGTTCGCGGATCATGGTCTTGAGAACGATCAGGCCGGCGCTGGTCAGGATGAATGCAAACAGGAAGGTCGTGGCATAGCCATTACCCAGCCATTCATCGGCAATCAGGTAGTTACCCGCGACCCATGCCAGCACTGCTGCAATCAATCCGCCTGCGAAGTTGCGATACCCCTGCAATCGGCCGCGTTGGCGAATGGGTATCAGCTTGCTCATCAACATCTGGAAAGCGACGCGTTGGGCGCCAGTGAAAAAACCCAGCAGCAGGAAGCTTGCGAAGGTGGCCGCCAGAAGCACATCACCGGTTAGAAACCAGCCGGACAATGCGAGGCAAAGGACCATGACCCGCATCAGCGATCCCACACGGATGGCATAGGGTAGGATGTGGCTGCGATGTTCGATACGCGAGCCACTGGCGATAGGGCTTATCGTCGCCCCCAGCTGAAGCAGGGCAGCACCAATCCCGACTGCGGCCGTGCTGCCTGTGAGAAGGAGCACGTATGCAGGAATGATCGTTGGCGCGTAGATCAGGCGAAATCCGGTCATCCCGAGCACGCCGTGAATTAAGTTGGCGCGATAGTTCCGTTTCAGGTTTGCTTCGACGAACCGCGAATGATCGGCCAGCGCGCGTTGCTGCGCGCTTGGCGGCACCAATGTATCGACCTCCATGAGCGGATCTGCGGCGTCAGTGCCCTTCCCGGCGGTCACTGGTGGGCCCTACCGCCCCGGCGAACCGAACGCGCCGTCCCTGATAGCCTGTTCCTTGGCCTGCGCTTCGTGGGCACGAAGCCGCTGCAGGTTTTCCCGATGCGATGCCTCGGTAATGGGATAGAACAGCAGGCAGAGGGCGCCGATGATCCACAGTCCGGCAGAGGCCGGAATATAATGGATGAGCAGGCTTTTCTCCATTGCCGGGGTCACATTCGATACTGCGATTTGTGCAGGGAATTGCGACAATTCCAGCACCATGCCAGCCACAAGGATTCCGAGGCCGGTCGAGCATTGCTGCATGAAGCTGGAAGCTGCGAAGAATACGCCCGCAGTATGCTGTCCGGTTCGCACGGCGTGATCTTCCACCACATCGGCCAGCATGGAGGAGGTGTTGATCAGCGATATCGCAATCATGGCGCCGTAGACCGCCCCGATTACGAACAGAGTCGGGACCAGCATGGGATCGCCCGGCCTGAAAAATGCGTCGAAATAGGTCAGCACAAGGGGGGACAGGCCGAGCATGATCCCGCCGATTGCCATGAGCATCGAGGTATTCCGCTTGCCCAGCAGCCCCGAAAACCTGGGCGCCAGCGGGGCTGCAATCGTTGCAGCAACCAGGCTGTCGAATGTCAGAAGCGCCAGCTGATCCGCCTGGAGCTTAAACACATAGGTCCCGAAATAAAGCGTTGTGGCGGCGTAGAGACCAATCGCGGTGTATTTCAGCACGCCGAAACCGAAGATCGCCAGAAAGCCGCGATTGCGGAAAGCCCCGAACATCTCCTTCAAATGGGAGGGCGGTGTCGCCCCTTCGCCAAGTACATCCCTCTGTCGCATGTACGGCACGCGATTGAGTGTGCCGAAACCGCAGACCAGAATGGCAAGCAGGATCAACGTGCCACCGAGAAAGGCGAATTTGACGTAACCATCGGGGTTGAGCTGACCCCGCTCGAACTCCGGCGTGGCAACGAAGAATACTGCGAGCGAAAAGGCGGTAAAGCCGAATGTGCCGACATAGCCGAACCAGTACCGAAGGCTGAACAGCTTCGTTCGGCCAGCGTAATCATCGGTCAGTTCGGGGGTCATCGCACTGGATGGGATTTCGAATGCGCTGATCGACATGCGGGTTAGCGAAGCCAGGGCGAAAATCCACAGGCCCATCTGGAAATTGCTGAGACCCGACGGTGGAAACCACGTCAGCACGAAGAAAAATGCCGTCGGAAGGGCAGAGCCGAGAATGAAAGGATGCCGACGTCCGATCCGCGAACGCGTCAGGTCGGACCACCTGCCGATAAAGGGATCGGCGAACGCATCGACCAGCAAGGTCAGGGCGATGGCCGTCGATACGACAGCGGCCGGGATCCCGATGACCTGATTGAAGAACAGCAGAAGATAGGTAGAAAAAGCGGCGTTCTTCACGCCATTGGCAATGGCACCGGAACCATAGCATACGCGGGTGCGGAGGTTGACCGGAGGAATGCGCGGGCCAGCAGAAGGGGTATCCTCGGTGGCGCTGTAAGAAGTCGGGCCACTCATCTGGATGCGCTCATTTTACTGGCCGGTTGATCGACCCTGCCGAACGCTCCTGCTGCGGAGTCGCATGCGTGCCCGGGAATTGGCTCTGGATACCGTGGGTTCGACTCGGGCTTGTCAGGACGCTTCAATCGGTCGATCGGCTCTTGAATGAAGGGCGCAAGCCACCCCGAATTGATTGGAAACCGACGCAAGGTTCCGCGTATCCGTGCCATTATGTTCTCTCCCATGCGATGCGATTTTCCCGCATTCGCTTCCCGGACCATACCCCCCTTTTGAAAACGAGCAAGAAAGGGTTTGGACCGGGCGAGGGTTCAAGACGGCACGAGGTGATCCGCTCCGCCTTGCCGGGCAGCGTTCTGCTGCGCATGATGGGTCGGTTGCGAATCGAGACTTTCGCGGCGGGGAGAGGACATGGCTATGACGGCACCGGCAATCGACAAGGACGCGCTGCGGCGCATATATGCCGAGGAGCGCGACAAGCGTTTGCGCACCGACGGGGCGTCGCAATACAAACGGCT
>CATMNW010000313.1 GCA_950071875.1 uncultured Erythrobacteraceae bacterium
CGTTAACGATATCGGGGGGGTAGTATTCGCCCTGGGCATTGTCGTTGTCGAGCCGGTCGAGAAGATCGAAAAGGTCTTCCGCACGGGCGGCCATGAGGCCCGAATTGCACAGGCGGCAGGCGCGTTCGGCCTCGTTCGCGTCCTTGAATTCGACCATTTTCTCGATGGTGCTGTCGGCATGAGTGATGACGCGGCCATATTGCAGCGGATCGTCGGGCTCGAAGCCGAGCACCACCACGGCGGGCGCATCGGGCGAACGCAGCCGGTCGAGCATGTCCTGCATGGTCTGGGTCTTGATAAAGGGCGCATCGCCCAGGAGCATCAGCACATCGCCTGCAAAGCCCTTCAGCGCTTCCTTCGCCTGCGCCACGGCATGGCCGGTGCCCAGCTGCGGTTCCTGCACCACGCATTCGGCGCGGCCGCAAACCTGGTCTTCGACCTGCTGGCGTTCATCGCCCACGATCACGATGGTGCGCGCAGGAGCCAGCCCTTCGACCGACGACATCAGGTGTTCGATGATCGGTCGCCCCGCGATCGGGTGCAGGACCTTGTGCACCCCGCTGTTGAGACGGGTGCCCTTGCCCGCGGCAAGGATGACGGCGGCGAATTCGCGGTTGGTGTTCATGGCGCAGTGCCTTGCCACCAATCGCTTGCAGTTTGAAGAACCATCATCCACGCATCCGCAGCATGAACGAAATTCCCTTCTCCATCGTCGGCTTCGATCTCGACGGGACGCTGCTCGAAACCCACCGCGATCTGGGTGCAGCAGTCAATCACGCACTTGACCTTGGCGGGTTCGACCCGGTCCCTGCCGACCATGCCAGCGACCTCATCGGTGGCGGGGCCAAGGTCATGCTGAAGCAGGCGGTGGATGAACAGGGCGGGCTTCCCGACGAGGAATTCCGCAAGCTCTACAAGCAGATGCTGGCCTATTACGCCGAGAACAACGCGGTCCACACCCAGCCCTATCCCCATGCCCGCGAGGTACTGGCCGATCTGTCGGCGCGCGGCGTGACCATGACGGTCGTGACCAACAAGTTCGAAAACTTCGCCCGCCAGATCCTGGAAACGCTGGACCTTGCAGACCATTTCGTCGCCATCATCGGCGGCGACACGATGGGCAAGGGCCGCGCCAAGCCAGCGCCGGACCCGATATTCGAAGCGATAAAGCGCGGCGGCGGCGGCAGCCTCGCTTTCGTCGGCGACAGTTCCTATGACGTCAAGGCGGCACGCGCCGCCAATGTGCCGGTGATCGGCGCGCGTTACGGCTATTGCGACAAGCCGCGCGACGAACTGGGCGCGGATGCGGAAATCGATTCGCTGGCCGATCTCGTGCCCGCACTCGCCCGGCTGGCCTAGGCAGTTCGCCGCTACGGAAAGGCGGCGCACCATACCCGCTGTTGCAAGTGCGAAAGGAACATGCCACCTCCCGCCGCAATTGACCTTTACGTAAACGACAACAGACAAGCAGGAGCATCCCGATGAGCATCGATTTCAAGGACAAGGTAGCCATCGTCACCGGCGCCGGCGGCGGTCTGGGCCGCGAATATGCGCTCGAACTCGCCCGCCGCGGCGCCAAGGTCGTCGTCAACGATCTCGGCGGTTCGCGCGACGGCACCGGCCATTCCGACATGGCCCTCCAGGTCGTCGAGGAAATCGAGAAGATGGGCGGCGAAGCCGTGTCGAACGGTGGCAGCGTCACCGAATACGATCAGATGGAAAAGATGGTCGCCGACGCCAAGCAGAAGTGGGGCGGCGTCCATGTCGTCATCAACAACGCCGGCGTCCTGCGCGACAAGACCTTCGCCAAGATGACGATGGACGATTTCGAATTCGTCGTGGACGTGCACCTCAACGGTTCGGCCAACGTCAGCAAGGCCGTGTGGGAAACCATGCGCGAACAGGCTTATGGCCGCATCCTCATGACCGCGTCCTCGACCGGCCTGTTCGGCAATTTCGGCCAGGCGAACTACGGCGCGGCCAAGCTGGGCCTTGCAGGTCTTACCAAGACGCTGCAGCTCGAAGGCGCGAAGTACAACATCAAGGTCAACACGATCTCGCCGGTTGCCGGCACGCGCATGACCGAAGATCTCTTCCCCGAAGAAGCTTTCAAGCTGTTCGATCCTGTGAACGTGGTTCCGGCCGCGCTCTTCCTCGTCAGCGAAGATGCGCCGACCAATGCCATCGTCGGTGCGGGCGCAGGCGGCTTCCACAGCGCCTGGACCGTTATGAACGATGCCGTCTGGCTGAAGGACGAAGATCGCACGGTCGAAGGCTTTGCCGCCAACTGGGACAAGATCAGCGAATTCTCGAACCTCAAGGCCCCGCAGTCGGGTTCGGAGCAGTCGGGCGCGATCCTGACCGCGATGCAAAAGGTCACCGGAACCGGCCCGAGCAGCGCGCGCGGCTGATTACGCTGGCAAGAAACAAGAAAGGGCTCGCGCTTCGGCGCGGGCCCTTTTTCTTTGGTCAGTCGTCAACCGCTTTCAGCAAGCGGCGCTCTACCGGTGCGATCACGCCGGCCAGTTCGTGGCCGCGCTTCAATACCTGCCCATGTTCGCCGAACAGCGTCCACATGCCCTGCTTGCCGCGCAGCGCGGGGCGTTTCTCGATTCGCGCCTGCGGGCGTTCGGCAGCGCGGCGGAAGGCTGCGAAAACGGCGGCGTCCTTGGTGAAGTCCATGGCATAATCGCGCCACTGTCCGGCTGCGACCATGCGACCGTACAGGTCGAGGATGCGTGTCAGCTCGTCCCGCGCGAAACCGATCTGGTTGGGCTTGCGCCCCGGAAACGCGACGACGGTATCGCCGATGAAATTCATCAATCGCCCGTCCCGCTGCGCCGCTGCGGTTCGCGTTCTGCGCGAAGGGCTTCCAGTTCCGCGCGCAACGCCTTGATCTCGACGTCCAGCTTTTCGATGCAGTCCACGCGGTTGCCTTCGGCATCCTCGCAGGTCGGGGTGCCGTACGGGATGAATTCCTTCACCCATTCTTCGGCAGGAACCAGCGTCGATCGCGCTTTCAGGCCGATCATGGTCGCACCGGCAGGTACATCGTCCATCACGACTGCATTGGCACCGATCCGCCCGCGTTCACCGACCGTGATCGGTCCGATGATCTGTGCACCCGATCCCACGATGACGTTGTTCTGCAGCGTCGGGTGGCGCTTGCCGCCGATCCCGTTGGTGGGATTGGTACCGCCCAGGGTCACACATTGGTAGATCGTGACATCGTCACCGATTTCGGCCGTTTCGCCGATTACGGTGAACCCGTGATCGATGAACAGGTTTCTGCCGATCTTCGCGCCAGGATGAATGTCGATCGCGGTGACCATCCGGCTCCAGTGATTGACCAGCCGGGCAAGGAAGAACAGCTCCGCCTCGAACAGCCAGTGGGCAATACGGTGGTATCCCACCGCCCAGACGCCGGGATAAGTCAGCACTTCCCAGCGGCTGCGGGGGGC
>CATMNW010000314.1 GCA_950071875.1 uncultured Erythrobacteraceae bacterium
GGGTGACGAGGCGGTAGCGCTCCTCGGTCGCGGCGATGGCGGCCTGCGCCGCGGGCGCGGCGGTCACGTCGCGCACCGTGCCGACGAGGTCGTGGTGGTCGGCGTCCATGATCTCGACCTTGGCACCGAGGCCCTCCCAGAACGCGTCGAGCGCATCGACCGCCTCTTGCGGCGCGCCTGCGGGCGGGGTGACGATGCACCAGCGGTGGCGGAATAGCTCGGCAAAGCCTGCCTCCGGCCCACTCTTCTCGGTCCCGGCGACCGGATGGGCGGGGATGACCACGGCCTCGGGCAGAGCGGCCCGCAGCGCCTCGCCGACGCTTTTCTTGGACGAGCCGACATCGCTGACCACGGTGCCGGGGCGGATATGTGGAGCGAGGGCCTCCGCCGCATACCCCATTGCGCCGACGGGCACGCAGAGAATGACGAGTTCGGCCTCGGCCACGGCCTGCGCGACCGTATCACAGACCGTGCCGACAAGCCCGCGCTCCGCCGCGCGCGCCCGCACATCGGCATCGGCGTCCCAGCCGGTCGTCTCGACACCGGACAGGTTCTCGCGCACCGCCAGCCCGATCGAGCCACCGATGAGGCCCAGCCCGACGATGGCGACGCGCTGGATTGTCACGCGACCTCTCCGCACAATTCGCGCAGGACGGCGGCGATTTCGTCCATCTGCTTGCCCGTGCCGATGGTGATGCGCAGCGCATTGGGCAGGCCCTGTCCCGGCAAGTGGCGCACGGCATAGCCCGCATCGCCGATGGCCGCGAGCGCGCTTTCGGCCGTCACTTCGCCTTCGAACAGGACCAGCAGGAAGTTCGCCTTGCTCGGCACTCCGCGCAAGCCGTGGTTGCCCAGAGCTGTGATGGCCTCGGCAAAGCGCGCGCGTTCGATCCGGTTGGCCTCCCGCGAGCGGGAGAGGAAAGCGTGGTCGGCGAGCGCTGCCAGCGCAGCGCGTTGCCCGCTGGCGGTCACGTTGAATGGTCCGCGAATACGATTGAGCACATCAATCAGGTGCGGCGCGCCGGTCGCCCAGCCGATCCGCTCGCCAGCCAGACCGTAGATTTTCGAAAAAGTCCGTGTGACCAGCACGTTTTCATGCGCGCACGCGAGCTCCAGCCCTCCGTCTTCCTCTTCGGGCTCGAGATATTCGGCATATGCCTGGTCCACCACGAGCAGGACATGGTTGGGCAAGGCGGCGTGAAGCCGCTCTATTTCACCGCGGGGCAGATATGTGCCGGTGGGATTGTTGGGATTTGCAAGGAAAACCACCCGCGTGCGTTCCGTTACCGATTCCAGCAGCGCATCGACATCGGTTGCATAGTCATCGTCTAAAGCCTCGACCGGCGTCGCCCCGCAGCGGCGAGCCGCAATGTCGTACACGGCGAAGCTGAACCGGCTGAAAAGAACCTCGTCGCCCGGCCCGGCAAAGCCTTGCGCTGCAAGGTTCAGCAGTTCGTCTGAACCTGTCCCGCATACGATCCGCGCCGGGTTGATGCCATGTTGTTTGCCGATCGCGTTTCGCAGCGTGGTGGCATCGGGATCGGGATACGCAGCGGGCGCGTGCCCTTGCGCCAATGCGCCCAGCGCCGCTGCGCTGCATCCGAGCGGATTTTCGTTTGCGGACAGCTTGACAAGCGTGCGCCCGTCCCTGCCGGTCGACTTGCCGGGGACATAAGCGTGTATGCCCTCGATCCAGGGCTTCATTGTGGGCCGGTTCATTTCGTTGCCTGATGCCATTTCAGCTTCGCCGCATGAAAGAAATACGGCCCTTCGACAAGCCACAGCCTTGTCGATAGAGACAGGGTTTGTTTGTTTCACTCCAAGGTCCGATTTGAACGATCCGTCGCACACCATCGTATTGAAGGATCCGCTGTCGCTTGACGGTGGCGGCGAACTGACGCGTGTCGAGCTTGCCTACGAAACCTATGGCGAGCTCAACGAACACCGCACGAATGCCATTTTGCTGTGCCACGCCCTCACCGGCGATCAGCACGTCGCTTCGCCGCACCCGATTACCGGAAAACCAGGGTGGTGGGAGCGAACGGTAGGTCCCGGAAAGCCGATCGATACCGATCGTTTCCATGTTATCTGCGCAAATGTCATCGGCAGTTGCATGGGCTCGACCGGCCCGGCCAGCGAAGCATTGGACGGCAAGCCTTACGCGATGCGGTTTCCCGTCATCACCATTCGCGACATGGTCCGAGCGCATGTGGGTTTGCTGGATGCGCTGGGGATCGGAACACTCCATGCGGTGGTCGGCGGTTCGATGGGCGGAATGCAGGCGCTGAGCCTGGCAGCAAACTGGCCTGAACGGGCTGACAGGGTGCTGGTGATCGCATCGACCAGCCGGCATTCGGCGCAAAACATCGCCTTTCACGAGCTTGGCCGGCAAGCGGTGATGGCGGATCCGCGCTGGAACCAGGGAGATTACTATGGCGGCGAAGCCCCTGACAGCGGCCTTTCCGTGGCGCGAATGGCGGCGCACATCACCTACCTTTCGGAAGAAGCGCTGACCCGCAAGTTCGGCAGGAACCTGCAGGACCGCGACGCCAAGACGTTCGGCTTCGATGCCGATTTCCAGGTCGAATCCTATCTGCGATACCAGGGTAGCGGCTTCACACAGCGCTTCGACGCAAACAGCTACCTCTATATCACGCGGGCAATGGATTATTTCGATCTTGCCGAAGAACATGGTGGCAGGCTTGCGAATGCCTTTTCCGGTACGCAGGCCCGCTTCTGTCTCGTCAGCTTCGATAGCGACTGGCTCTATCCGACTTCCGAAAGCCGACATGTGGTTCACGCCCTGAATGCTGCCGGTGCGCCGGTGAGTTTCGTGGAACTCAGCGCGCCGCATGGCCACGACAGCTTTTTGCTGGATGTTCCGGCGCTCGACCGTGTGATCGGAGGGTTTCTGGGATGACCTTGCGTAGCGACCTTTCGGTCATCGCCAGTCACGTGGCCCCATCGAGCCGCGTGCTGGACATCGGTTGCGGCGATGGCGCGCTGATGTCGGCGTTGCGGGAAAAGGGCTGCGACGTGCGCGGGATAGAGATCGACGGCGCGAGCGTGGAGCGATGCGTTTCGCAAGGCCTTTCGGTGGTCCAGGGGGATGCCGACCGCGACCTCCGCGATTATCCCGACAAGGGGTTCGATTATGCCATCCTCAGCCAGACGCTCCAGACGGCCGAACGGCCCGACCGCATGCTAGACGAGTTACTACGCGTCGGCACGCGCGCTTTCGTCAGCTTTCCGAATTTCGCCCACTGGCGTACTCGCGCTGCGCTGATGTTTGGTGGCCGCATGCCAGTGACGCGGGCCATTCCCGTGAGCTGGTATGAAACCCAGAACATCCACCACGTGACGGTCAAGGATTTCCGCGAACTGGCGTCCGAAAAAGGGGCGAGGATCGTGCGTGACTGGTATTTCGCCAGCGAGA
>CATMNW010000315.1 GCA_950071875.1 uncultured Erythrobacteraceae bacterium
GGCCAGTACCGGACAGGTGCGGCTATGGGGCCGCCATGCAGTGGAAGCTGCGCTGAAGAACCCGGATCGCGTCCATCGCAAGCTGTGGGCGACCCGCGAAGCGATCGAGACACTCGATGGCGAACTGCCGAGCGACTTCCCCGTCGAATACGCCGATGTCACCGACCTCGCCCGGCTCGTGGCGAAAGATGCGCCGCACCAGGGCCTCGTACTGGAATGCGCGCCACTGGAAGACATGCACCTCGACGAGGTTCTGGGCGGTGACGCAGATCGGCCCATCGTCATTCTCGATCAGGTTACGGATCCGCACAATGTCGGGGCGATCATGCGCTCTGCTGCCGCATTCGGCGCTGCGGCACTGGTGACGCAGGATCGGCACGCCCCGCCGGAAGGCGGGGTGATCGGAAAGGCCGCTTCGGGCGCTCTCGAGGTATTGCCCTGGGTCCGGGTCGTTAACCTTGCCCGCGCGCTCGAGCAGATTGCGGAAGCCGGCTATTGGCGCATCGGATTGACGGGTGCAGCCGATGCAACCCTTTCCGAAGCGCTTGCAGCAGGGCCGATTGCGCTGGTTCTGGGGGCCGAAGGAGAAGGCATGCGGCACAATATCGAAACGCATTGTGACGCGCTTGCCAGGCTGCCCATCGGTGACACGATCGAAAGTCTCAACGTGTCCAATGCAGGTGCCATCGCGCTTTACGCGGTCGCGACGCGATAATCTGTCGTCAGGGGGGACATGAATTGAAACGCATACTGATCGCGCTGGCCGCGCCATTTATACTCGGCGGCTGCCTGTTATCGCCTGGCAAGTTCGCCAGCGAGCTACGGCTCTTGGCTAATGACCAATTCGCCTTCAGTTACGAAGGCGAAATTCAAATGCTTGCTCTCAGCAAGTTGGCCGAGCTGGCCACGAATGACGAGCAGGCTTTCGCAGCCGAATGCTTCGACGACGATTTCGATACGCGCGAATGCTCCGACGCCGAGATTGCGGAACAGGAAGCCCAATGGGAAGCGGAGGCGGAAGAACGCCAGGCCAGGAATGCCCGCGAAGCGGAAACGATGCGCGCATTCCTCGGGGACATCGATCCGTCGGATCCCGAAGCAGCCCAAGAAATCGTCGACCGGCTGGAGCGTCAGCGCGGGTGGAACAGCGTCGAGTACAAGGGCGATGGCCTGTTCCAGGTCGAATACCGCATTGCCGGAACGCTGACCCATGACCTGGTCTTTCCCTCGGTCGAAGGGATGCCGGGCGCCAATGTGTTCGTCAGCGCGCACTTGCGCGATGGGAAGCAGGTTCGCGTGAATGCCCCGGGCTTTACCCGTCAGGACGATGCCAATCCGATGTTCGGCGGTATGCCGCTGGGCGCAGTGGCAGCCATGGCCCAGGCGGAAGACGGAGGCGACATGCCGAAAATCGCGATTCCCGAGGGGACTTTCACGATTGTCACCGATGGCCGCATCCTTGCCAACAATACCGACGAAGGCCCTGCACCACATGATGCCGGTCAGATCCTGTCGTGGAAGATCGACGCGACGACCAAGCAGGCTCCGACAGCCCTGATTGCTTTCGACTGATGCAGACAAAAACGCCGCGCTCTCCGTTCCGGGAGAGCGCGGCGCTTCGCAATTTCTGAAAGACGCGTCTTAGTTGACGGCGTCCTTCAGGCCCTTGCCGGCCTTGAACTTGGGCTGGTTGGAAGCCTTGATGGTCATCGGTTCGCCGGTACGCGGGTTACGGCCGGTCGAGGCCTTGCGCTTGGCGACCGAGAACGTGCCGAAGCCGACCAGGCGCACTTCGTCACCGCTCGACAGGGCCTTGGTGATGGCATCGAAGACGCCTTCAACGGCGCTCGACGCATCGCTCTTGGAAAGGCCGCTGGAATCGGCAACTGCGCTGATCAGGTCGTTCTTGTTCATTGGTGTTGAAACCCCCTTGTTCTGGTCTTCTGATTGAATCGGGCTGTATCGCCTCGGTGAAGGCGGATGAATTGAGAGTTTTTTCGCTGCGCTGTCAAAGGCAATCTGCGCCAGAATCGGCGCTTTTTGGGGCCAGAGCCGTCAAAAACAGGGTGAAGCGCCAATTCACCATCGGAGGCCATGGCGTATATATACAAAAAGAGCCTCCACCACCCGGTGAAGGCTCTTTGCGACTCACTCAAACAGCGTATGTCCTATGTTAATGCGCAGTTGGTGACGGGCTATTCTGCGGGTGATCAGGCTGGCTCGCCAGATCGTCGGCTTCGGTCCATTCGATCGGTTCGGGAACGCTGCACAGAGCATGCTCAAGTACCTGATCGACATGGGCGACCGGAACGATTTCGAGCCCATCCTTTACCTTGGCGGGTATCTCGGCAAGATCTTTCACGTTCTCTTCGGGGATCAGCACCTTCTTGATCCCTCCACGCAGAGCGGCGAGCAGCTTCTCCTTCAAGCCACCGATCGCAAGCACCCTGCCGCGCAGCGTCACTTCGCCGGTCATCGCAACATCGGCGCGTACCGGCACGCCCGACAGGGTCGAAACGATCGAAGTCACCATACCCACACCCGCGCTCGGTCCGTCCTTGGGGACTGCACCTTCGGGCAGGTGGATGTGAATATTGCGGCGCTGGAACAGGCTGGGCTTGATGCCGTAATGCGGCGCGCGGGCCTTCACGAAGCTGAAGGCAGCGGCGACGCTTTCGTTCATGACTTCGCCCAGCTTGCCGGTAGTCTTGATTTCACCCTTGCCCGGCGTGGTCACGCTTTCGATTGTCAGCAATTCCCCGCCGACTTCCGTCCATGCGAGACCGGTGACGGCACCGACTTGCGGTTCTTCTTCGCTCATGCCGTGCTTGAACTTCCGAACGCCGGCAAAATCGCTGAGGTTATCCGGAGTGATCGTTACGCTTTCGGCCTCGTTCTCGAGGATCTTGCGCAAGCTTTTGCGGGCAAGGCGCGCCAGTTCGCGCTCCAGCGTACGCACGCCTGCTTCGCGTGTGTAGTAGCGGATGAGATCGCGCAGACCGTCCTCGGTAAGCTCGAACTCGCCCTTCTTCAGGCCGTGTTCCTTGACCTGCTTGGGCAGGAGATGGCGCGTTGCGATCTCGACCTTCTCGTCTTCGGTGTACCCTTCCAGCCGGATGATCTCCATACGGTCGAGCAGCGGCTGCGGCAGGTTCAGACTGTTCGCAGTGGTCACGAACATGATGTCCGAAAGGTCGAGATCGAGCTCCAGATAGTGGTCCTGGAACTTGTTGTTCTGTTCGGGGTCGAGCACTTCGAGCAGGGCCGAGGCCGGATCGCCGCGGAAATCCTGGCCGAGCTTGTCGATCTCGTCGAGCAGGAACAGCGGGTTGATCTTGCCGGCCTTCTTGAGGTTGCTGACGATCTTGCCCGGAAGCGAACCGATATAGGTGCGGCGATGGCCGCGGATTTCCGCTTCG
>CATMNW010000316.1 GCA_950071875.1 uncultured Erythrobacteraceae bacterium
TGCGCTGTAACCGGGTGGACCGGGCATGGCGAACTGGACGCTGCAACTTGCAAACTGGTTATGCGGCGTGCCCGTTTCGAACCGGCACGCGGCAGTAACGGGGAGGCGGTAGCCGCCAGCTACACGGGATCGGTCCTGTGGCAGGTGCCTGACTAAGTACCCTCAGCGCTGGCCCTGCTCGAGCTTGTCGAGCGGGGCCTCGCCCCCGGCATCCGGCAGCGTCCAGATCGCGACATTCATCAAGGCAACGACCGCCAGCAGAACCATCAGCAAGGCGTTTTTTACGTTGCCCGTGCGTCGCCACAGGAAGAACGCGCCGATCACCAGCAGGATGGCGGCAAGGACGGTGATGGACAGCACGGCATCAAGCATGTCTTTTCCTTAGCTTTCCGTTCGGCCATCGCAAGCGTTCCCGGCGGAACGCGCTCGTCATTCTCTCGTTGCAGCAAGCAAGGAGACATAACGATGAGCATTTTCGGCAAGATCAAGGACGCAATCTTCGGCAAGAAGGCCGAGGCGCAGGAAGCGCCCAAATCCCGTCCCCAGCCAAAGCCCACCGGTAATGCATGGGCCGATGCGCCGGTCGTCGAGAAAAAGGCGAAACCGGTGGTCGATGTCGAGAATCACCTCGATCAGATGCCCGGCGCGGACCGCCTCAACTGGCGCACTTCCATTGTCGACCTGATGAAACTGCTCGGCATCGACAGCGATTACGAAAGCCGCAAGACGCTCGCCGTGGAGATGGGCCGCGAAGACTATGCAGGCACGGCTGAAGATAACATCTGGCTGCATCGCCGCGTAATGAACGAACTTGCGGCCAATGGCGGACAGGTACCGGCGGAATTCCGCGACTAGAATACCGGGCGATCGTTGCCCGCACAATTATAGCCAACCCGGCAAGACAAAGGGCGCCTTTTCGATAGAACCGGAGCCCTTTTTGGCATACGCTGCAGGCGCTTAATCTTCCCCGGGGTCGCCTACCATGTGTCGTATTCTTGTCGCTATCGCCGCGTTTCTGTTTGCGATGCCCGCACATGCTGCCTGGCATCGCGCGGAAAGCGCGCATTTCGTCATCTATGCCGACGACAGCGAAAAGGATCTGCAGCGCTACGCCGAAATGCTGGAGCGATACCACGCGGCGATGGCTTATATAACGCAGCGCGAGGTCGAAGTCCCCAGCCCCTCCAACCGCGTCACCGTCTACGCGGTCGGTAGTTCGCGAAACGTGCGCAAGCTTGCCCAGTCCCGCAACGTGGGCGGGTTCTACATTCCCCGGGCGGGCGGATCGGCAGCATTCGTGCCTGACGTAAGGCCGAGTTACGGAGAACTCGACTGGTCGACGACCGTACTGCTCCATGAGTACGCCCATCACTTCCTGATCGGCAGTTCGCGCTTCGCGATGCCACGCTGGATGGACGAAGGTGGCGCGGAATTCTTCGCTTCGGCACGATTCCCGCGCTCCGGCGAAGTGCAGATCGGCAGGCCTGCAAGCCACCGGGCGGCCGAACTTGCCTTTGCGCCGGGTGTCAGCATGGAACAGCTTTTCGAGCGCGGCAATATGAAGCGCGGCGAAGGCAATGCGCGCGACGATTTCTACGGTCGCAGCTGGGCACTGTACCATTTCCTGACCTTCGACGGATCGCGGAAGGGACAGTTGTTCGATTACGCCCAGCGCATTGCGAAAGGCAGTTCGTCGATAGAGGCAGCAGCGGCGGCCTTTGGCGATCTTTCCGCGCTGGAAGACGATCTCGATGGCTATCTCAAGCAGCGCAAGCTGAACGGGTTCGTCCTCCAGCCGGACCTGCTGCCAATCGGGCCAATCACGATCACACGCCTTAGCGAAGGCATGGAAGACATGATGCCGGTCATCATCCAGTCCAAACGCGGCGTGAACCCGGAAGAAGCTGGCGAAGTGGTGGAGGAAGCGCGCGAGGTGGCTGCGCGTTATCCCGAGGATGCGGATGTGCTGGCGGCGCTTGCGGAAGCCGAACTGGATGCAGGGGAAACCGACCGCGCGCTCGCCGCGGCCGATCGGGCGCTTGCTATCCAAGCCGGAACCAAGAATGCCCTGATCCAGAGAGCCTATGCCCTCTTCGCAAAGGCCGAAACGGCCGAAGACGCCGACAGCGCATATGCCAACGCGATGAAGCCGCTGTCCGCGCTGAACAGGCTCGAGCAGGATCATCCGATCCCGCTGATCTACTATTACCGCAGCTTTGCCGAACGCGGTATCTCGCCCAACGATACTGCCCGCCATGCGCTGGAGCGCGCGGCGCAGCTTTCGCCCTTCGACAGGGAACTGGCGCTGCATGTCGGGCTGATGCAGGCAGACGAAGGCAAGATCGCCCTGGCGCGCCACACGCTGATGCCCGTGGCTACCAATCCCCATGGCGGAGGGCTGGCGGTGACAGCGCAAAGCCATCTCGACGCCCTGGCCGATGTGGACGAAGGGACCCGATGGCATCCGCGCCCGGCGCTTCGCACCAAGGCCATTTCGCGCGAAACATCCGAAGAAACCGAAAGCTGAGACAGTTTCCGCTCTACGGGACATCGGCTTGAAGCCGCGCCCGCAAGCCGGCTCAAATTAAAGCCCCCGGTCCGCGATCGCTCGCGGCCGGGGGCCTCCTCTCCAGCTTGGTGGCTCCGCAATGGCGGAGCGTCGTCTCGTCAGGCAGCGACTGCGGAAGCCGGTGCCGCATCGCGCACGCCTTGGTCGACATGCGCTGCGAAGGGTTCGAAATTCTCGACGAAAAGCTGGACCAGCTTGTTCGCCGTGCGGTCGTATTCGTCCTTATCGGCCCAGGTCGAGCGCGGATCGAGAATGCCGGAATCGACGCCGTCGACGCTCACCGGCACTTCGAAGCCGAAATTCGGATCCTTGCGGAATTCCGCATCGTTCAGTGTGCCGTCGAGCGCAGCATTGAGCAATGCGCGGGTGGCCTTGATTGGCATGCGGTTGCCGACGCCATACTTGCCGCCGGTCCAACCGGTATTGACCAGCCAGCAGGCGACTTCGCCCTTGGCGATCCGTTCTTTCAGAAGGTTGCCGTAAACGCTGGGATGGCGCGGCATGAACGGGGCACCGAAACACGTGCTGAAAGTGGCTTCCGGCTCGGTCACACCGATTTCGGTCCCGGCGACCTTGGCCGTGTAGCCCGACAGGAAATAGTACATTGCCTGATCGGGGGTGAGACGCGCGATCGGAGGCAGCACGCCGAACGCATCCGCCGTCAGCATGATGACGTTGGACGGCACCGGACCCAAGTTCTTCTCGCTCGTATTCGGGATCGAGGACAGCGGGTATGCGCCGCGGGTATTTTCCGCGAGGCTGTTGTCGTCGAGGTCGATTTCGCCCGCATCGTTCATCACGACGTTTTCGAGCACGGTGCCTTCCATCTTCGTGGGGGCGTAGATTTCCG
>CATMNW010000317.1 GCA_950071875.1 uncultured Erythrobacteraceae bacterium
TGCGAAACGCACCTGCCAGCAAGCTGGCGCGCCGCCCCTATTCGGCCTTGCTCCGGGTGGGGTTTACCATGCGGGCCGCGTTACCGAAGCCCCGGTGCGCTCTTACCGCACCCTTTCACCCTTGCCTGATCCCGTAAACGGGCCATCGGCGGTATGCTCTCTGTGGCACTTTCCCTGAGCTTGCGCCCGGCGGGCGTTACCCGCCACCCTCGTTTCGTGGAGCCCGGACTTTCCTCGCGATCGAAATCACGCGGCTGCCCGGCCCCCTGGCGGGAAGCTATCTAGCGTTGCCGCGGTCGCGATCCAAGAGCAATTGGAACAGGATTGCCCGAACTTCGCCGTCGATTTCCCCGTTGATCTTTTCCGGACGCCAGCGGCGCTGGAATGCTTCGACCGCCTTGTGGCCATCGGTAATGTCGTAACCAAAGCGTTCGAGCGCGAGATAGAAGGCGGCATCATTGTCGAACGGGTCGCCGCGTTCGAGCTTGTCGGGGCGCGGCAGGCAAAGGCCATATTCGGCGAGGCGGTCCCATGGGAACAGCTCGCCCGGATCGATCTTGCGCGCCGGCGCGACGTCGGAATGGCCCACGACATTGGCGCGCGGGATGTCGTATTCCTTCACGATCCGCGCCACCAGCGGCACCAGCTTTTCGAACTGCGCTTCGTTGAATTCCCGATAGCCGTATTTGTGACCCGGATGGTCGAGCTCGATACCGACGCTGATGCCGTTCACGTCCTTGTGCCCGCGCCAGTAGGAAACGCCCGCGTGCCATGCGCGCTTTTCTTCGGGCACCAGCCGCACGACTTCGCCTTGTTCGCCGATCAGGTAATGCGCCGAAACCTTGGCTTCCGGATCGCAGAGCCGCTCGATCGCAAAGCCCTTGTCCTCCATCTCGGTGTAATGGATCACCAGCATGGAAATCGGCATGGTGCGCTCGTCGTGATTGGGGGAGAGCACCTCCCGGTCGACAAGTTCATCCTTGCTGGCGGGCAGTCCTTCCCCGCGCTTGCCGAAGTCCGAATTCAACCGATCATTCCTTCACCCTGCGGCAGGACCGCACCCAGCACGAGCGCGTCGGCACCCTTGTGATACTGCAGCCCGCCGCCACTCTCGCTCGCCAGCAGATGGATCATATGCGCAGCTGCAGTGCGGCTGGTCAGTTCACCACGGTCGAGCGAACCGTCCAGCGCCTTGCCGATAGTTTCGTCGAAAGCGATCTTCGGGCCGGCTGCGCGAACCACGATTTCGCACGCCCCTTCGCGCATTTCCGCACCGATATCGAGCGTGCCGCCGCGCACCAGCGCATCGATGGCAATCTGGGCGAAGTTGAGCAGTACCTTGACCGCGGGCTTGCCCATGGTCGCATCGTTCAGCGCCCAGTTGATGTTGACGTTCGCCTTGTCCGCGACAAGTGCCCCGATCAGCGCCTTGGGCTCTTCGATCTCGACCCGGTCGCCGAAACCGCCTGCTGCGCCGAAGGCGAGGCGGAAGAACTTCAGCTTGCTGGTACTGATATGCGCGCTCTGTTCGAGCAGTTGCATCACATTGGCGCGCATTTCCGGGTCGGTTTCCATCGCCAGAAGCTCCAGCCCGTTGGACATTGCGCCCACCGGACTGAGCATGTCGTGGCAAAGGCGCGAGCAAAGCATTGCGGCAAGATCGATCGATTGGCGGTCGTCCATGGAGATCCCGGATTGGTAATGTAAGGAAAAGGTCTTAGCGGTCGGACAGCCTATAGGGAAGCGCTTCGAACCCCGCATCCCCCGAACGCCAGAGCGTGATTCGCCCTGCCGCGATTATCGCCCAGATTGCCCCATCGGGTGCGGCGCTGTCCCGGTCGGTTGCAGACGGCATTGCAAGGCCGTTCGGATGCGAATGGTAATATCCTGCAACCTGTGGCCCGCCCGAGCGCGCAGACCGGTGCGCATCGACGAGCGTTTGCGGATCGATCTCGAAATGACGCGCTGGCTCGGGATGTACGTTTCGAGCGGGAATGATCCCCGTAATGCGCCCGCACGTGCCTGACAGGATCCCGCAACACTCCAGAGGATGCACGGCCTCGGCTTCGGCGCGCAATCTTGCGACGACTTGGCTTGAGAGTTCCGTTCGCATCGCGCATGGCTCTAGCATGGCCGACGGGGAAATCATCACCGGAACACTCGATACCGCCGGGCGGCTGGACAAGGTGCTGGCAGCCGCCAGCGGCCTGTCGCGTGAACGTATAAAGGGACTGATCGCCGAAGGTTCGGTCGATATCGGCGGCAGCCGTGCAAGAAACGGTGCGGCGAAGGTCGAACCGGGTACGGATTACGCCATCACCCTGCCCCCGCCCGAACCGCTGGAGGCCGAACCGCAGGACATCCCGCTCGACATCGTGTTCGAAGACGAGCACCTGATCGTTGTCGATAAACCGGCCGGCATGGTCGTGCACCCGGCGGCGGGCAATCGGGATGGCACGTTGGTGAACGCGCTGCTGTTTCATTGCAGAGGCCAATTGTCCGGCATCAATGGCGTCGCGCGCCCCGGGATCGTCCACCGGATCGACAAGGACACTTCGGGCCTGCTGGTTGTCGCAAAGTCCGATGCCGCGCACGAAGGGCTGGCAAGGCAGTTTGCCGACCATTCGATCGTACGCCGCTACCTTGCAGTCTGCGCCGGCCACCCGAACCCTGCTTCCGGGACCATATCGGGCCGCCTCGGACGTTCCGACCGCGACCGCAAGAAGATGGCCGTGCTGCCCGACGATGCAACGCGCGGAAAACACGCTGTCACGCATTACGAAACACTCCGGCGCCTGGACCATGCCGCGTTGATCGAATGCCGTCTGGAAACAGGGCGCACGCACCAGGTCCGCATTCACTGCCAGTCAATCGGTCATCCGCTATTGGGAGACCCTGTCTATGGACGCACTCCAAAGGCCCTCAAGGCCCTTCTCAGCGAGCTCGGCTTTGCCCGCCAGGCACTGCATGCGGCGCGGCTCGGATTCAGCCATCCTATCAGCGCTGAAACCTTGGATTTCTGCGCCGAATTGCCAGCCGATATGCGGGAACTCATCGACCAAACCGCTCGTTGAAATCGATGAATGCCATGTGCAATTTTGGCAGAGTCCATTATATGTAATCGCAGTGGCCCAAGAGTCGGATGCCCAGCAGGGGTCCCACGAAAGAGGTCGACGCTAGAAAGGTCAGGGTACAAGTGAGCAATAGCAAGACTTTGAGCGTACCGGCGCTCGGCGGGGAGCAGAGCCTCAACCGCTATCTTTCCGAGATCAAGAAATTCCCCATTCTGACGCAAGAGCAGGAATACATGCTCGCCAAGCGTTACGAGGAACACGACGACACCGAAGCTGCCGCGCAGCTTGTGACGTCGCACCTGCGCCTCGTGTCGAAGAGTGCAATG
>CATMNW010000318.1 GCA_950071875.1 uncultured Erythrobacteraceae bacterium
GAAGTCCATCGTGTACTGCTCGGTGCCGGTGACCACCCGCCCCCCGGCGGGCGCGCCGATCGACCGGCCGGCATCACCGCCGCCGGACTTGTCGGTGTTCACCACACCGGCGATCGCATCGGTGATCGCCCGGTATCCGGTACAGCGGCACAGGTTTCCCTTGAGATGCTGAGGCAGATCGTCACGTTGTTCGGCGGTCAGCGACGACGCGGTGGTGACCATGCCGCGCAGCACCTCTTCGGCGCGCAGCCGGGCCTCATCGGCCTCGCGCCAGCGGCGATAGAGCAACAGCCCCTCGGCATGGCGCAGGTCTTCGCCGATGGCGCGGTAGCGGGCGGGGCGCGAGAGGTCGCGGGGGCTGCCGGACAGGCGTTCTTCCTCGACCAGCTCCACGCGAATTCCTTCGCCCGGCGGCATGACTGTGACCGCAAGCGTCGCCTCGGCCAGACCATAGCTGGGATTGAAATTCTTCGCATCGAAGCCGGCGTCGGCGAAAGCGTTGACGAAACTTTGCATGACATCGGGCCGGATCATGTCGGCGCCATTGCCGGCAACGCGCCAGCGGGACAGGTCGAAACGGTCTGCGACATTGCTCTGGCTGGAAATCCGACGCGCGCAAATATCGTAACCGAAAGTCGGCGAGTAGCTGAGCGTGGTGCCCTTGTTGCGGCTGATTAAATCGAGCCAGGCGAGCGGGCGGCGGGCGAAATGCTCGGTCTTGAGGTAGTCGATAGAAGCCTGGTTCGCGATGACCGACAGGAAGCAACCGACAAGACCCATGTCGTGATACCACGGCAACCAACTGACAACACGGTCCCCTTGGCGAAACTCCATCGATTTCGAATGGCCCGCAAGATTGTGCAGCAGTGCCTCGTGCGTGACCGCAACACCGGTCGGAAAGCGGGTCGAGCCCGAAGAATACTGCAGATAGCAAATGTCTTCCGGGCTGGCTTCGGGAAGGTCGACATCCGCAGCCTCGCGGGCCGCGAACGCGGCCCAGTCTTCGCCGGCGCATCCCTGCCGGTCGGCCGCTGCCTTGCCCATTTCCGCGATTTCGGGCGGATAGATCAGGATTGCCGGGTCCGAGCTGGAAAGCTGCACGGCCAGTTGGTCGATATACCCTTCCTTGCCGCCGAACCCTGTCGGAAGCGGCAAAGGGACGGGCCACGCACCTGCATAAACACAGGCGCAGAACAGGGCGGCGAATTCGGGACAGGTTTCGGCAATCAGCGCAATGCGATCGCCTTTCTTGATGCCATACCCGGCAAGGCGGCGGGCCATGACCAGTGCGTCTTCTCGCATCTGCGCATAAGGATACACCCGGTCGAGTGTTCCGCGCATATCATGGAAGTTCAGCCCTTTTTCGCTGCGGGCAGCGTAATCGATGGCTTCGTTGAAGGTCGCGAAGTCCGAACGGCGACGTGGAAGGTCGCAATCGTTCGGCGTCGGCGTAAGTACGGCGTCGGTCATAATAATCGGCGATACCCGTGAATGGCGGGGGCCTTGCGGCCTTCCCTTATTGCTCAAATCGCGCAAATCTCTGCTTTTGCGCGCTCTCCCGCATTTCCAATCTGAAAGGAGTGTGGCAGGAATATGGCCGATGGATGATGAACGCGCAACATTTGGTCGCACACGTCGCCGGGCAAAACCGCTTGATCGCATAAGGCTGGAGGAACTCGCGGTTGCCTATGTGGCGCGTTTTGCGACCAGCGCCGGCAAGCTGCGCGCATATCTCCAGCGCAAAATAAGGGAGCGCGGGTTTGTCGACGGTCAGGATCCGGACATCGATGCTTTGGTCGGCAAATTTGTCGGCAAAGGCTATGTCGACGACGAAGCTTACGGCCGCGCGAAAACCAATGACCTTACATCACGGGGGTACGGCGCCCGCAGGGTCGAGCAAACGCTGCGCGCTGCGGGGATCGGCGAGGACGTACGGCAGTCGCTCGAACCTGATGAGGCGGCGAAGCGCGAAGCCGCATTGACCCTGGCCAGGAAGCGGCGCTTCGGACCATTTGGCCGCGAAAACGCCGTTGGCCCTGAAGAAGAGCGCAAGCTTGCGGAAAAGCGGCTTGCCGCGATGCTTCGGGCGGGCCATGATTTCGACCACGCCAGGCGCGTAATCGAGGCGCGCAGCATCGAGGAGCTTGAAGAATGGGTCGCAGAAGCACGCAGCGAGGCCGGGTGAGGCAGCTTGGCGCAGTGATCGCACTGGCGGCGCTCGTCGCCTGTTCGCCGCAGACGCAGGCCGAAGCATCGGCAGACAAATCGATAACGATGGCGCAAGCGGACGCGCCGGCGGTACATCCCGTATCCGGCCTGGAAGTCATCCCCCTTTCCGTGCAAACCGATGAGGGAAGCTACGATTTTCGGGTCGAGGTTGCAGATACGCCCGAGGCACAGGCGCAGGGGCTGATGTTCCGCACCGAACTGGGGGAATTCGAAGGCATGATATTCCCGTATGACGGGACTACCGCGCAAAGCTTCTGGATGAAGAATACACCGCTTCCCCTCGACATCATCTTCATCGGGCCGGACCGGAAAATCAGCAATATTGCCGAGATGACCACACCCTATTCGCTCGAATCGGTCTACTCGGTCGGTCCGGTGCTTGGCGTTCTGGAACTCAGCGGTGGCCGTGCGGCAGAACTCGGTATCGAGGCGGGCGACACCGTCGAATGGTAAGCCTCGAACTGGCTTGGCGAGCGCGTGCGAATCCGCTAACCGCGCGGGCATGAACTTCCTCGCAAAGATCTTCACCTGGTGGAACGGTGCCACGATCGGCACTCTCCTGTGGTCATCGCGCAATGGCGAGCATGTCGGCACGGACGCGCAGGGGAACAAGTATTTCCGGTCGAAGAAGACGAGCGGCGACGGTCGTGAGCGTCGGTGGGTCATCTACGATGGCGCAAACGATGCAAGCCGCGTTCCGGGCGAATGGCACGGCTGGCTTCACGGCGCGTTCGACGACGTTCCGGAAAGTCACTTGCCGCCCGCGCGAATCTGGGAAGCAGACTTTACGCCCAACGCAACCGGTACGACCACTGCATACCGGCCGGCGGGTGCCCTTGAACGTGGCGGCAAGCGCGCCCGTGCGGCCGGCGATTACGAAGCCTGGTCGCCCGAGGCGTGACGATGCGCGGGGCGCCAGCCCTTATTCCGGCAGCGCTGGCACTGGTACTGGCTGCCTGTAACGAAGATAGCGAAGAGCCTGCGGCTCTGGCCGATGCCGAAATTCCGGAAGAAATTCAGCAGACCGAATTGCCCGATCAACCGGCCGATGAGGCAGGTATTGGAACGCCCATGGCGGAACGGGTTGCAACGCTCGGCCTTCTCAACAAGCGGAACAATGTCAGCCAGGATCTGGAACTGCGTCCGGGCGAGCAACAAC
>CATMNW010000319.1 GCA_950071875.1 uncultured Erythrobacteraceae bacterium
CCGGAGCGCGGGACGGGGTGGCGACGAGATCGAAGAATTGCGTGCAGGCATTCCGCCATGCACCGTCGGCCTTTGCCGCGCCCATGCCGTAGGCGGCCACGCCCGCTCGGCGAAGACGCAGCGCCAGCGGTGCGAAATCGCAATCGCTGGAAACAATCAGGAAGCTCTTGAACACGTTCTGGGCCAGCAATCCATGGCCCGGATGGTCAAGGCGATGTCAGCCGAATTCTTGCCCTTGCCGCAAGAAATCTGAAAGAGGGGTTCGAGCGCGTGGTCCCGCGCGATCCTTGTCCACTCCGCCAGCCTGTTCGCCGAAAAGTCGCCGACGACATACCTTGCCATCGGCTCCCCGATACGCTCGGCCGTCTGCATGATCGCGGCAATGTGGCTGGCCGCGACATTCTCGCCGTCGATCAATACGGCAACGGGCATTTTCGCCATGGAAAGCTCCCCTGGAGCCGATACCCTACAGCGCAGGGTTGAACGTCGGCTTTCGCGAATCTGCGCAATTTGTCTTTCCGGAGCTCACCTCTTCGGCCGCAGCCCCTCCAGGAACAGCTGCTCCAGGAATCGCGCCGCGTCCTCCTAGCGGCCTTCGCCGTCGCGGGCGGGGCCCAACACGGCGCGGACCTGGACGTCGAAGTCGGCATAGTGTTGGGTCGTGGCCCAGATGGCGAAGATCAGGTGCTAGGGGTCGGTCCGGGCGATCTTGACGGTTCGCATCCAGCACAACTGAAGGTGCGCTAGGGCAGCCGACGACGGTCGCCCCGCGCCGATAGGGACATGCGCTAGAGGCTACAGCCAGCGCGGCACCTTTGCCCGATAATCGACATAGGCTTCGCCGAACAGCCGTTCCAAATACACTTCTTCCCGCAATACGACGCCGTAGTGCATCACCGCGGCGAGCGGGAGCAACAACGCCAAGACCCATGGACTCAGGACGGCAATTCCCAACCCCAAATAAATCAGGAACATACCCACATAGATCGGATTTCGGCTCCAGCCGTGAATCCCAGTGACCACCAAAGCGACGGTCGGTCGGGTTCCTTGCACCGGGGTATCAGCGCGCATGAAATTGCGAATGCCCAGCACGAAGACGGTGAGGCCGATAAGGCAGAGCGCAAGTCCCAATGTGGCTCCGAGAGTGGCGGCCAAAGGGCTATCGGTTACCGGCAACGGCAGAACGTAGTCGAGTCCCAAACCCGCCAGGAACGTTGCCAGAAAAAGCGCGGGCGGCCTCACGAGCGCTCCCGCGGTATTCGATTCTGACGCTCCCGAGGGCGAGGGCTTGTCCATGAATTCTCTCACTTCGTAGCGAGAATTGCAGCGACCGGTCCCCGGCAAGCCAAGCGCTTGACCTCGCGGACGCCGGCGCTTTTCAGCGAGGCAGTGACCCGATCAGGCTCAAGAAAATGCCCGGTGTTTCGCACGCGAATGCCCCATTCGATTAAGCGGTCCAGCACATCGCTTTGGTCCGTTTGCGCGCAGAACAACAGGCAGATCTGCCCGCCAGCGCGGGTAACCCGCACGAGTTCCGAAATTGCCGCCTCGACGTCGTCTGTCGCTTCTATCGACCAGAGCGCCAACGTCAGATCATAGCGCCCGTCTTCCAGCGGGATGTTCCTCATGTCTGCGTGTATGCGGGTGGCGGGCAGATCACGTGCCGCATCAAGCAGTATGTCATTGCAGTCGAGCAGGGTCAGTCGGACGCCGGGTTCTGCCTGCAGGAGATTGCGGGCCAGCTGTCCGGTTCCGCAGCCCGCATCCAGTATGGACATCCCCGGCCGCAGCAATGCCGATACCGCGCCTTCTACCGCGCTCTGCCCCTCGCCGCCGCTGAGGCGCAGGAAGCGCCCGTGGAGACGGTGGTAGATTGCCGGCGTTTGCGGATCGTATCCGGCGGAGACAAGGCCGCCGCCGATCTCCCAACGAAGAACGATAGTCGCGGAAAGCAGGACCAGAACGATGATCCAGGGGCTATGCACAGCCACCGCAACGCCAAGGCATAACAAGAAGACGCCAATCCTTGCCGGATCGTCGAACCTTCCCGTGGTCGCAGCCATAATTTGCCGCCCGAGGTTCAATCCTCGCATCGGCGGAGACCTACGACGAAAAGCCGATGCGAGATACACCAGCCCGAGCGCGACCAGAAAAATGGGCACAAGCTTGTGAGCGAGCTGGTTATCGATTCTGGCAACTTCGAACGGAAGCGGCAGAATGTGATCGAATGTGAAACCCAACGGTACGGAAACGAGCAGGAGAACGGACGCCAAAGCCCCGAACCCTGCCGCATTCCTCAACGGCCTTGTAGACAATTCCATAGTTTCATCCTGTCAACGCAGACGGAGAGTCGGGTAAAGATGACAACCAAGTTGCCATGATGAATTTTGACAACAAGGTTGTCAATCGTGAGTTTTGAGACGATGGGTGGGAGTGAGGAATATGGCGTCAGCGCAGGACGATAGGGCGGATGGCGGAACGCAAACGCCGGACAAGGCGGAAGCGATCATGGAACTGATGCTCGAGGTGGCGCAGTGTTTCTTCAGGATACGCGCCATGGGCCAAAGAGCGGGGCATGTCACCAATTGGGGCGGAGGCGCGTTCGGCTTTCTACGCAGTCTCGCGCTGCTCGGACCGCTTACGGTTCCTCAGATCGCGCAGATGCGCCCCACAAGCCGGCAGCGGATGCAGAGACTTGCGGACGAGCTTGCCGCGGACGGCATGGTTACATTCACGGAGAACCCGAAACACCGAAGATCGAAGCTTGTGGCGCTGACAGCCAAGGGCGAAGAATTCTACACCGATCTCAACGAACAGCTTCTGCGGATCGCATCATCTCTTCGCGTGGCTCCGGAGGAGTCGGAGATACGAAGAACGGCCGATCTGGTTCGAGAGGTAGGGGAAGAGGTGAAGACCTGGCTGGAAAAACAGTCGTGAGCCTGCGGCGGCTTCGCGCAAGGCGAGTTGCCGCTCACGGTTAGCCTTTCGGCCGCAGTCCCTCCAGGAACAGCTGCTCCAGAAACCGCGCCGCGTCCTCGAAGCGGCCTTCGCCGTCGCGTGCAGGACCCAGCACGGCGCGGACCTGGACGTCGAAATCGGCATAGTGCTGGGTCGTTGCCCAGATGGCGAAGATCAGGTGATAGGGGTCGGTGCGGGCGATCTTGCCGGCCCGCATCCAGCGCCGCATGACCTCGGTCTTCTCGTCGACCAGCGACTTCAGCTCGCCTTCCAGCATCGGCAGGATGCGCGGCGCGCCTTGAAGAATCTCGTTGGCGAATAGCCGGCTCTCGCGGGGGTAGTCGCGCGCCATCTCCAGCTTGCGGCGGATGTAGCTCCGCAATTCCGTCACCGGATCGCCGATATCGTCGATCTCGCGCAGCGGGG
>CATMNW010000320.1 GCA_950071875.1 uncultured Erythrobacteraceae bacterium
TGGTTGAGCTGCGCGAGCGGGACGGGGCCAAGGCCCGCGCCACCGTCAACCAGCTGCTGGAAGAGCTGCACATCGAGCACCTGCGCGACGCCCCGGCCGTCTCGCTGTCCGGCGGCGAGCGGCGTCGGGTGGAGATCGCCCGGGCCTTGGCCAGCGAGCCGTCCTTCATGCTGCTGGATGAGCCCTTCGCCGGGATCGATCCCCTGGCCATCGCCGACATCCGCCAGGTGATCCGCTATCTGGCCGAGCGGGGCATCGGCGTGTTGATCACCGACCACAATGTCCGCGAGACGCTGGACATCATCGACCGCGCCGCGATCATATTGCGGCAGTTCGAGGTGGAGGCTGGCGAGCGTGGTCACAGTGCCGCTGGTGCCGAGCAGCCGGAGCCCGCCTTCGCCGAAGCGGCTCTCGCGCCGCGACGGTGCGATCCGCTCGGCGAATTCGGCAAAGGAATCGGCCACCGTCTCGCGCATCCTGGCATAGCGCGCCAGCCGCGCCGCCCGGCTGCCTTCGGTCTCGGGGCCCTCGGGCTCGGGCCCGATCTCCTCGGTCAGCGAAACCACCCCCCACGGCACGCTCTGCCAGTCGATGATGGTGGGAATGGTGCCCCCGGTCTCGACCAGCACCAGCTCGGTCGAACCGCCGCCGATATCGAAGATCATCGCCGGTCCTTCGCCGTGTTCGAGCAGGACGTGGCAACCGAGCACCGCGAGCCGAGCCTCCTCGCGCGCGGAGATGATGTCGAGCACGATCCCTGTTTCCTTGCGCACCCGCTCGATGAATTCGGCGCCATTGGCCGCGCGGCGGCAGGCCTCGGTCGCGACCGAACGCGCGAGGTGCACCCGGCGGCGGCGCAGCTTGCCCGCGCAGACATGCAGCGCAGCGAGCGTGCGTTCCATCGCCTCGTCGGACAGCCTTCCATTGAGCGCCAATCCTTCGCCCAGCCGCACGACCCGGCTGAAGGCGTCGATCACGGTGAAGTTCTCGCCCTCGGGCCGCGCGATCAACAGGCGGCAATTATTGGTACCGAGATCGAGCGCGGCATAGGCCTGCCGGTGGTGTGGGGTGCGAATGAAAGGGTTGCGGGCGGGCGTGGCCCGGCCGTTCTTGCTGCCGCTGCCGGAAACCGACGAGGCCAGTTTGCCGTTGTCCCGGTGCTGGCCGGGCGGGCGCGAGGCGTGTGGGGAAGCCTTTCCGTTATGCGAGTGGCCCTGCGACCTGCCGTTCCCGCCGGACCTGTGCTCCCGGTCCCGATTATGTGCCCCGCGCACTGCCGACGGATCGTCTTCCGCCATGATACGCGTGTCTCTTGTTCTTTCGCCCGCGAGCAGGGGCTCGCGGGAACCTGTCACCGAACCTAGGGCAAGCGATTCGAATCGGCAAGTTCGGTTCGGATTTGGGACCGATCGGGGGGTGCGAAAGCTTGCGATCGCTATGCTTGACGAATCCCCGGCACCGACCTAGATGCGCGCCTCCGATTGCCCCGTCGTCTAATGGTAAGACTGCGGACTCTGACTCCGTCAATTGAGGTTCGAATCCTCACGGGGCATCCACTCCTTTCGCGCAAGGCATTGTAATGCCTAGGTTTTCGAAAGGGTGCCGGGTTTCACTCCCACATTTTATCCCACATCGCGTTTAAGAAACTGGCCCTTTGGGTTGTGCGAGCGAATAATACGCGGCAGCTATTTTCCGCCAGCGATCAACCCCCGCGTCGTCGCCTTTAGCCGCGAGTCGACCAATTTGCTCCGCAATATACACGTGCCCTTCTTCGCAGTGATCGCGTTCGACGAGCAACGCGATCGCTAGAGTTTCTTTGTTTCGATTCATCCAGCGAAGGTAACGAGGGCAATCGCCAGACACACGGTAATTGCAACCGCACCGAGCGTGATAGTTTCCCTCGACAGTCGCCAAATTAGCTTATGCATTGCAGGCGCAGCCTTTAGGCTTCGTGCAGGCCTTGTCCCGCGAAATACAGCTATCGCCGCACGCCTTCCCCGCCTTGCACTTCTTGCAGCATTTCTCGGCAGCATAGGCCGTGCCGCATAGCGGAGAGGCCGCGCCGCTCAGGGAAGCCGTCGACAGAGCTACAGCCGCCAATAAGATTTTCATGTCCCCACTCCTGCCGAAACGCTATCGTTTACTCCACGAAGGATAAGAGTCGAGTGATATAAATCAGTCAATCAGGCCCGCTGCTATGTCAGCGCAGAACCACACGATAAAAAGGCTGGCGATTACCCAAACGAAACCGACCAATTTTAACCCGAGCCATTGTCCTGTGTCCGGTGACATGTCACGCTCGTCGGCAAACACTCGAAGAATTACCACCGGCAACCCTACGATCGTCGTCGTGAGGAAGAGCATGATGGGATAGAATGGCACCCAAAGGAGCCCGAGCCCATGAGCATCGGTCATTAAGCAATATATCGTAAAGGCGCTGAGCGACAAAAAGGCTGCGCCGCCAACGACACGGGCCATGTCATTAAATAGATTTTTTCTCTTTTCCTGATTACGATAGAACTCCATGAGATAAAGTCTCCTCCGACGGCGGCTTAGGTTCGATCATCGCAAACCGACTGCCATCTCTGCAAGGGTGAAATTTGATCAGTCTGGAGACAAGAGTTTCTTTAGCTAAAGGGTCATTCGAGAACTTATGATTGGCGTAGCTCTTGCGCTCTTTGCGGTCGTTCCAGCAGGCCAGACCTTTGATTGCACACCAACGCATGTTTGGGATGGCGATGGGCCTGTCTGGTGCGCCGAAGGGCCGCGCCTTCGTTTATCGGGCATTGCAGCGCGCGAGACGGATGGAACTTGCGCGCGAGGCCATCCTTGCCCGGACGCTGACCCCATTGCCGCTAGGGACTATCTCGTGAGCCTCGTGGGGGTGCCCTACGGGGTAGGACAGCACGGGCATATTCTTGTTGAAGGCCCGGCGATGCGCTGCGTTTCCACCGGAGGTGCAGGGGGTAACAGGACAGGGGCCTGGTGCGTCTCCCCGCGCGGAGGGGATCTTAGTTGTCGGATGGTCGCCAGTGGGATGGCGGCGCGGTGGGATCGCTATTGGGGCAATCATCGCTGCGATTGAAGGCGCTGAAAAGAGCGGGCAGACTGATACGGCAGATTAGCGCGGGCTGGTCTTTTACGGCGCTTTGCGGCTTGCAAGGTGAAGGCTGGATCGCCACAATGACAACCGAGGGAGCGTGGATTTCCGCCGTTAATAGCCGCATTGCCTACTGACCCTTGGCCTTGCGGTCGCTCCCTCAACCATCATCCCCAAAATTCCACGCCAACAAGATCGGTGCAGGGCTTCTCG
>CATMNW010000321.1 GCA_950071875.1 uncultured Erythrobacteraceae bacterium
GGATACGCTGCACGAGATCTGCGATCGCGTGGCGGTGCTGGCGGACAAGAAGGTGATCGCGGTCGATACCGTGCCCAATCTGATGGAACTCGACCATCCGTGGATCCAGGAATATTTCAACGGTCCGCGGGGCCGTGCTGCGCTGACCGCGCAGGCGCTCGACGAATTGCGCCGACACATGGACGAGCCCGTCGCCGCGCATGCGGTCAAAGCGTTGGACAAAGCGGACACTAGGAAGGATAAGGCTTAGCGCATGGAAACGCGGGCAAATCATGTTTGGGTGGGGGTGGTCACTCTTGCCATCCTCGGGGCGCTGGCCCTGTTCATCGTGTGGATTGCGCGGCTGGGCGGCGGTGCCCAGAACGAATACGATATCTTTTTCAAACAGTCCGTCGCCGGTCTGGCCAATGGCAGTTCCGTTGACTTCGCCGGTGTTCCGGTAGGCCAGGTCAACCAGATCGTGCTGTGGGACAAGGACCCCGAATTCGTGCGCGTGCGCATCAAGGTCCAGGAAGAGGTCCCGATCCTGGTCGGCACCACCGCCACCATCCAAGGCAGTTTCACCGGCGTATCGACAATCACATTGGACGGCGCGCGTAGTGGTGCTCCGCCGATCTCCTGCGAAACCACTGCCTGCACCGAAGGCGTGCCGATCATTCCGCCCACCACGGGCGGCGGCTTCGGCGCCGTGCTCGCCAGCGCACCGCTGCTGCTTGAACGGCTGGCCACGCTGACCGAACGCCTCACGCTCCTGCTGTCGGACGAAAACCAGCAGTCGCTCGAAGGCATCCTGAGGAACAGCGAGAAAATGACCGCCGATCTGGCCCAGGCAACGCCGCAAATCGAGCGTGTGTTGGCCGAACTGCAGGTCACGCTGCGCGAATCGAGCGAGGCGCTGGATGCCTTCGAAAAGGTCACCGCATCGACCGACCAGCTGATCAACCAGGAAGGCGCCGAACTGGCCAAGCAGCTTCGTTCGACGCTTACATCCGCAAGCGGCGCGGCCCAGGCGCTCGAGCAGACGCTCGTGGATGCGCAACCTGCGGCAAGGCAGCTGACCGAAAGCACGTTGCCGGCTGCCGAAGCCACGCTTCGCGATCTGCGCGCGACCAGCAAGGCGCTGCGCGACGTGACCGAAAAGATAGACGAGAAGGGTGCCGGTTCATTGCTGTCGAGCCAGCCGTTGCCCGATTACAAGCCGTGAGGGCCCGAGCCATGACCAATGCCATCAAACTTGCCGCGCTCGCCCCTGTATTGTTGCTCGGGGGATGCCTGAGCCTGGGCGGCGAAGCGCCCGACAGCCTGCTTACCCTGACGCCGACTTCGTTGGCCCCTGCGGGCAGCGGAGCGAGTGCCGCCAGCGATACAGCGCTGGCAATCGTCGAATTCGATGTGCCGAAGGCGCTCGACGTGACCCGCGTGCCCGTGCAGGTGACCGATACGCAGCTCGCCTATCTGCAGGATGCCGTCTGGGTGGAGCGTCCGGGGCGCTTGTTCCGCAGCCTGGTTGCCGAAACCGTCCGTACACGCTCGGGCCGCATGGTCATCGACGGTGACGATCCCGGCATCGGCGCCAGCGACAGGCTTCATGGCACCCTGCGCAATTTCGGATACGATGCGCGTACGCGTGAAGCGGTCGTAACCTTCGATGCCGTTCGCAACGGCACGGGGGCGACTGTGGCCACCCAGCGCTTCGAAGCCCGTGTGCCCGTGGCCGTCGCCGAAACGGCGTTCGTGGGCCCGGCCCTGAACGAAGCGGCGAATGACGTTGCGGGCCAGGTGGCCGACTGGATCGGGTAAGCCGGGTCAGCCGCGCAGGAGCTGCGCGAATTCCATCGCCTTGAGAAAGGCCGCGAGACGGTTCGCGCGTCGCTCGGCCGCTTCCTCGTCCTCGCCCCATTGTTCGATCTGCCAGTCTTCCTCGAGGTTGGCCGCTGCCCACAGGGCCATGCCGTCGGCATCGCTTTCAAGGGCGGCAAGGCCGATGCAAAGCGACGCGGCGAGCGAGGACAACTGCTCCAGCGCGGCGAGTTCGAAATCGTCGAATGCAGATAGTCGCGCGCGTAGCGTGTCCATCGTTTCGGGAGGGTGCGGCTTGGCAACGATGCCGCTTACCCGTTCCAGCCGAATCCCTTCGCGCGCTTCCAGCGCATCGACCAGCGGATCCCAGATCTCACGCTGCTTCTGCCACAGCGGTTCGTCCGGTCCCGCGCGGTAGCAGAGCGTATCGGTATCGGCATAGCGTAGCAGCTTCTCGACGATCTCGCCCTTGGTATCGGGCACCATGTCGAGGGCGTAATCGGTCATGTCCCGCAAGGGAAAGGCGGATGCATCGAGCGTTTCGCCCTGTGCTTCCCATTCGCCTGCCAGCGCTTCGCCCAACGGCTTGCTGGCGACGATCTGCGGCTTGCCGCCTTGTGTCTTTACCGCCCGCTGGTCGAGCACGACCTGAAAGCCGGTCATGGCTTCCTGAAGGCTGGCGGTTTGGTAGAACCGCTTCATTCCGGGGTTCTCCAGCGCTTCGCCAGAATTATCGGCAGAATGAAGATATCGAACACGCCCAGGGCCAGGAAAATATACCCGGCAAGTTCGGGCAGGGGCAGGATACCGCCGAGCACAAGAGCACCCAGCACGCCCATCACTACGCCCGATAGGCGTACCGCCTGGATGGTCAGGAACCTGGCCTTTGCCGGATCATGCTGGTCCACGGATCATGTCTCCCAATTGTTCGGCCGTGTCGGCCACCGCGCTGGCACCGGTATCGAACAGTTCCTGCGGTTCATGGTATCCCCACGAAACGCCGATAGCGCGAACACCGGCATTCACCGCCATTTCCATGTCGAATGTCGTATCCCCGATCATCACGGCATCGCCGGGTTCGACACCGGCGTCGGCCAGTGCTTCTTCCAGCATTGCGGGGTGGGGTCGTCTTCGTAGACGAAACAGATCAGCCCCTCGGCCTCATACCAACGCCCCTCCTTGCAGCGGCCATCAAGAAAGGACCACTGCACGCGGCGATCCTCGTGATAGACCTCGGCCCCATAGGGCTCGCCGGACTGGCCGTAGTAGAGCGTTTTGCCCTGCGTATAGGCCTCGAACTCCGCCGCTGACATCTCGGCCAAGGCGGGCAGGGGCAGGAGGGCGCAGATCAGGGCGAGGGTATGTCTCATCCCAACAGCCTGCCAGAAGCCCGCGCCCCGCGCCAGTGGGATCAGCTGCGGCGCCACCGCGCCACGCGGCGGTCCATCACCCGACGCCAGAGCGGTGGCACAAGGGCGATCACCGCCATGATGGGCAGGGAATAGGGC
>CATMNW010000322.1 GCA_950071875.1 uncultured Erythrobacteraceae bacterium
TGTTCCTGCCGTTCCGCAATCTCGGCCTGATCGTGGTCGACGAGGCGCACGAAACCTCGTTCAAGCAGGAAGACGGGGTGCGCTACAATGCGCGGGACGTGGCGGTGATCCGCGCGCAGTTGGAAGGCGCACCGGTGGTGCTGGCGAGCGCGACACCGGCGCTCGAATCGATGCACCTTGCGGCCAACGGCACGTACGAAAAGCTCGAACTGCCAAGCCGCTTCGGCGGGGCCACCCTGCCCGACATCGCGGTACTCGACCTGCGCGAAAAACCGCCCGAGCGCGGTCGCTGGATCGCGCCGCCGCTGGTCGAAAAGCTCGAGGAACGGCTCGAGCGCGGCGAGCAGTCGCTGCTGTTCCTCAATCGCCGCGGCTATGCCCCGCTGACGCTGTGCCGCAATTGCGGCTTCCGCTACCAATGTCCCAATTGCAGCGCGTGGCTGGTCGAGCACCGCTTTACCAATCGCCTCGCCTGCCACCATTGCGGACACGAGGCACCCGCCCCGCAGGCCTGCACCGAATGCGGAGAGCCCGATTGCCTCGTCGCCTGCGGGCCGGGGGTAGAACGCATTGCCGACGAAGTGGCCGAACGCCTGCCGGACGCCCGGGTATTCGTGGCGACTTCGGACACGCTCAATTCGCCCGGCCGCGCGGCGGAATTCATCGCTGCGGTCGAAGCGTGCGAGATCGACGTCATCGTCGGCACCCAGCTGGTGACGAAAGGCTTCCATTTTCCGGAACTGACGCTGGTCGGCGTGGTTGATGCCGACCTCGGGCTCGAGGGCGGTGATTTGCGGGCGGGCGAGCGAACCTACCAGCAGGTTGCGCAGGTCGCGGGGCGCGCCGGGCGCGGATCGAAACCGGGCGAAGTGCTGATCCAGACTCGCCATCCCGAAGCGCCGGTAATCGCCGCGCTGGCCGCTGGCGACCGCAATGCATTCTATTCGGCCGAAACGGAAATGCGGCGCGAAGCCGGTGCTCCGCCCTTCGGAAGATGGGCTTCGATCATCATATCATCGGAAGACGATGCCGAAGCGCGGGAGGCTGCAAACCGTCTCGGCGCTTTCCGTCCGCAGGTTGCCGAATGCGTGATCCTCGGCCCTGCCGCTGCGCCCATGGCGCTACTGCGCGGTCGTTACCGCTACCGCTTTCTCATCAATGCGCGGCGCAGCGTGCAACTGCAGGACGTCATCCGCGGCTGGCTGAGACAGGTGGATCATCCGCCCGGGGTACGCGTGGCGGTGGATATCGACCCTTACAGCTTCGTCTAGTCCTGTTCGCCATCGAAGACCGAACGGGCCGCTTCGACTTTCCCGATATTGGCGATGGCCCAATTGCCCAACCGGGCCACGGGATCGCACAGCGACCTGCCAAGCGGGGTCAGTGCATAGTCCACGCGGGGCGGAACGCTGGGGGTTACCGTGCGGCTGACCAGACCGTCACGTTCCAGCAGGCGCAGTGTCCGCGTCAGCATGCGCTGCGAAATCGCGGGGATGTCGCGCCGCAACTGGTTGAACCGGCGCGATCCGCCTTCCAGAGCCATCACCACGCGGACCGACCATTTGTCACCCACGCGCGCAAGGATGTCGTTCACCGCGGAACATTGCGGAGCGTTGTGGACTTCGAGGGTTACACCGGTGTCCCTATCGGACGGCAAAGTGCCTTCTTGTGCAGGGCGGGTTGCAGTTTCCATATGGCCTCCAGGTTATCCATAGTAACTACGGAGTTTCTTTCATGCAAATCCTTCGCATCGACAGTTCGACCACGGGCGATCAGTCCATCAGCCGAAAGCTTACCGATGAACTGGTCGCACATTTTGCTGGCAAGCATCCCGATGCCAAAATCGTGACCCGCGACCTTGTGGCGGACCCGCTGGCCCACATCGATCCGATCACCACCAAGGCAATCCGTACCCCGCCCGACACCCATGAAGAAGCCGTGCAGGCTGCCTATCCCGCACAGCGCGCGGTGCTCGACGAATTTCTGGCAAGCGACGTCGTGATCGTGGGTGCGCCGATGTACAATTTCACCATCCCGAGCCAGCTCAAGGCCTGGCTCGACCGGCTTGGCGTACCCGGTGTCACGTTCAAATATTCGGAAAGCGGGCCCGAAGGGCTGGCCGGCGGCCGCAAGGTCGTCGTCGCATCGGCACGGGGCGGCGAATATTCCACCGACCAGATGGCCGAGAACCAGGAAAGCCTCCTGAAGACTTTCTTCGGCTTTATCGGAGTTGACGATCTCCACTTCGTGCGCGTGGAGAAGGCAGGTTTCGGTCCCGATGCCATCGACGCGGGACTGAAGGCGGCCAAGGCAGAAATCGCCGACCTTTAAGGCACCATCGAGCGGGCCGGGCATTGGGAATTTCATGTCCGGCCCCGTTCTCGTACCCGTCCTCGGCGATCAACTGACCCGCAATCTTGCCAGCCTTCGCGGGCGCACCAAGGACGATACCGTCATCCTGATGATGGAGGTCTGGGACGAGGCGACCTACGTCAAGCACCACAAACAGAAGATCGTCCTGATCTTTTCGGCCATGCGTCACTTTGCGGAAGACCTGCGCGACGCCGGTTGGACCGTCGATTACGTGAAGCTCGACGCCGGGCACAACGCCGGCAGTTTCACCGGAGAGGTTGCGCGCGCGATCGAGGAGCACGACCCGAGGCTGGTCAGCGTGGTCGAAGCGGGCGAATGGCGGGTGCGAGAGGATATGGACCAGTGGGCAGACAAGTTCGCCTGCGAGGTGGAAATTCTGCGCGATGATCGTTTTGTTTGCTCACAGGCCGAATTCGACGAATGGGCACAAGACCGTAAGGAGCTCCGTATGGAGTTCTTCTACCGCGAGATGCGTCGCAAGACCGGCCTGTTGATGGATGGCGACAAGCCCGAAGGCGGCGAATGGAATTACGACAGTGAAAACCGCAAGCCACCCAAGGAAGGGTTGAGCGCCCCCGAAAGACCGAAATTCGAACCGGATGCAATTACGCAGGATTGCATCGAACTGGTCGAAGCGCGGTTCAGTGATCATTTCGGATCGCTCGATCGGTTTGAATGGCCCGTCACCCGCGACGACGCCCAGCAAGCGGCAGATGCATTCTTCGCCGAACGGATAGAATGTTTCGGACCCTATCAGGATGCCATGGTCGAAGGAGAGGACGACCTTTTCCATTCGATGCTGTCGACCAGCATCAATCTCGGCCTGCTCGATCCGCTCGAATTATGCCAGCGCGCCGAACAAAGTTACAAGGATGGCAAGGCGCCGCTCAATTCTGTCGAGGGATTCATCCGCCAGATCATCGGCTGGC
>CATMNW010000323.1 GCA_950071875.1 uncultured Erythrobacteraceae bacterium
GGCTCTTTGAAGCCGCCCTGGGCCTCGCAGATAGCAAGAAATTTGCTTTCTGCGCGCCCCTCGACCAGCAATTGCGTAGCCTGATGAAGAGCATCGGTACGCGATACGCCGCTCAGTTCGAGAATGCCGGCAGCCAGCGCCAGCGCGCGAGCTTTGAGATCCTGCGGCGCGTCGTCGCGGTTGGCGAGGACCGCAAGGACATCATGTGCCTCCAGATCCAGCCCGATCCCGCGTCCAACTGGCTGGGTCCCGTCGGTCTGGACTGTCGCGACGTGCAGTCCGCATTGCTGCGCCACGTCCTCGAGCAGCCCCGCAAGCGCAACGGCGTCTTCTGTGCTCCGAATCTTCGCGGTCGGTCCTACTGGTAGGTCAAGCAATACGTGCGTCGATCCGGCAGCAAGTTTCTTGGAGAGCACCGAAGCGACAAGTTGCGCATCGCTGTCAACATCCAGAGCCCGCTCGATCCGAATGAGGACGTCATCTGCAGGACTGAGATTGACGCTGCCGCCCCAAACGATGCAGCCGCTTTCTCGCTCGACCACTTTCTGCATGGCCGCCACATCGAGCGTTACAGGCGCCATGGTCTCCATCGCATCCGCAGTGCCGGCCGGTGACGTGATCGCCCTGGATGATGTTTTTGGCATCGTGAGACCGGCTGCCGCTACAATACTGACCACGATTGGTGTTGTCCGATTGCCCGGCAGTCCGCCGACGCAATGTTTGTCCATCACGCGGTCGGCATTCCATTCGAGCCGGTCGCCTGCAGCGAGCATCGCTCGGGTGAGGGCAGCGGTTTCCTCTCCCTGTGCTGGCTGCGCAGCGAAAGCGGACACGAACGCGGCGATGTCGACATCCGAATACCGACCGTCCGCGATATCGGCGATAATGTGTCCTAGACGGATCTCGTCAAGCCGGTGGCCATAGAGTTTAGCTCTAACGTGGCTGAGCGACGACAACGGATGAGGATGCCTGACTTGAAGCTCGTCGCCCTCGGCGAGGGAAAGCCGTGCCATCAGCCGGTGAGGCAGGCCCACTTCATCGTCGGCCAGGAGATCATCCGTAGCCCGGTAAAGCGTCGCCAAAAGCCTTCTTCCTTTCGCGACAAGTTCCACCCGCACGCGGGCGCGAAACCCTTCGGACCGCGCAACCGGACAATCCTCATGCATGAAGATCATCGCTTCGCCATCGGTTTCGATCGGCAAGGCGCGCGCGCGCAACGGATGAGCAAGTGCGTCTGTGGAGGAGGTAGGGGAAAGGATGGCCTCACTCATGAAAGGACGACCTCTTCGGCGTGCTCGGGGACGCGCGCATTCCAGCCAAGACGTTCGGTAACAAGATGTCTTAGTGTGTCGGAAGCACTGGGTTCTCCATGGGTTACGAAGACCTGCTGCGGGGAGGACCGGAAACCTTCAAGCCATCGCAGCAGCTCGTCCTGGTCGGCATGGGCCGAGAGCATGTCGAGCTGTGCCACCTCGGCGCGGATGGGGATGTAACTGCCGTGGATTTTCAGTTCGGTCGCGCCATCGCGCAGGGCCGCCCCCCGCGTGCCGCCAGCCTGAAATCCTGCGAGGATGATCGTGTTGCGGTGACTGGGGGCATAGTGTTTGAGGTGATGCAAAATCCGCCCGCCGGTTGCCATGCCGCTCGCTGAAATTATGATCTTCGGCATGGCGCTGCGATTGAGCTGCTTGGACTCTTCGGCTTCGCGAACATATTCGGCAATTCCGCATGCATCGCGGCATTGCTTTTCGGTCAGGCGGTGTTCGCCGAGATGGTCACAGAAAATCGAGCTGGCGTTTACCGCCATGGGGCTGTCGAGATAGATCGGGATTTGCGGCAGGCGGCCTTGCTGCCGCAACTGACCGAGATGGTAGAGGAGCGTCTGGGCGCGCCCGATCGCGAAGGAAGGAATGATGACCGACCCGCCGCGCTGGACCGTTCTCCCGACAACGTCTTCGAGTACACTTTCAGGATCGGCCTCGCCATGATGGCGATTGCCGTATGTGGACTCGGTGACGATGTAATCAGCCTCGGGAACTACCACAGGATCGACCATCGTCGCGCTGCCGTAGCGTCCGATGTCACCCGAGAAGACAATCTTCATATCGTCGCATTGCAGCTCGATACTTGATGCGCCGAGAATATGGCCCATCGGCCGGAAGATCGCCTTGCAATCGCGCGTAACTTCGACCGGCTCCTGGAAGGGCACAGGCCTGAATGACTTCAGCGCGGCTTTCGCATCGGCCTGGGTGTATAGGGGCCGAGGCGACTTGTGCTTGCTGTACCCTTTCCTTTTCGCATAGCGGGCATCGGCCTCCATCAAATACCCGCTGTCGGGAAGCAGCAATTCGCACAGTTTGAGCGTTGCGTGCGTGCTCAGCACTCGCCCCTTGAACCCGTCGCGGATCAGGGCTGGAACGTAGCCCGAATGATCAAGGTGAGCATGTGTGAGGAGGACCGCATCGATTGACGCCGGATCGACCGGAAACGGCTTCCAGTTGCGCTCACGAAGCTGTTTGAAACCCTGAAAGAGCCCGCAATCGATGAGGATCCTGTGATCAGGCGTCTGAAGAAGATACTTCGATCCGGTGACCGTACCCGCTGCTCCGAGAAAACTTAGCTTGTAGCTCACCAGACCTCTTCCCTGCCAATCGGATAGATTAGTAACCCCCAACAGACGGGAGCACGTGGCGGAAATTACAGTTCAACCGTCCGAACTTACCGGAATCCGCAGGCAGGATCATCCGTTATGGGAAGTATCGGCGAAAAGCCGCCACCCGGGGTTCGCATATTTGTCGCCTGGCCATGGTAGAGCCGTGCCGCGCGCAACAGTATTTCTCCGGCATAGGTATAAAGCCGCACATCCACTTTGAGCTCGACGATATCCGTCTCAAGGCGGACCTTGCGCGTGCTCGGAGGCGTAAACCGCTGCGCGACATAGCCGCCCTCAACGATCTCGGACCAGACCCGCTTCGTCAGCTTCGCTCCGCGATAGGCGGCCTTGCTGCCATAACCGCGGGCAGGTTTGAAAAACCAGTCTCGCCGTTCGGACCAGAATTTCTCGGCGTTAAAACGATCGACGATTGCTGTTTTCGGCACCGCGGCGAGGATCACTTTTTTCTCGCGTTCGCTCAAACCGCACGAAGCCAGCCAATCCGGATCGGAAAGCAGGCAGAGGTTCCGCTTGTCGGCATAGAGCGCATGGATATGCGGATTTGGCGAGAGCACGACGCGGCCTGTCATATAGGCTTCCCGAAGGGTCCGGCTCTCCGGGCGATCGAGCGAGAAATCGA
>CATMNW010000324.1 GCA_950071875.1 uncultured Erythrobacteraceae bacterium
CGCCTGTCGCATATCGGCATTCCGACGCATTTCATCCGCCGCCTCAACATGCGCGAGCAGCTGGTCCGGCAGGTCGAGATCATCCCGCTGGAAGTGGTGGTGCGCAACGTTGCCGCCGGATCGCTGTCGAAACGCCTCGGGATCGAGGAAGGCGAGCTGCTGCCGCACACGCTGATCGAATATTGCCTCAAGGACGACGCGCTGGGCGACCCCAAGGTTTCGGAAGAGGAGATCGCCTGCTTCAACTGGTGCAGCCATGAAGAGCTGCAGGACATGTCGAGCATGGCGATCCGCATCAACGATTTTCTGTGCGGCATGTTCAGCGCGATCGACATCCGCCTGATCGACTTCAAGCTGGAATTCGGCCGTATCTGGGATGGCGATTACAGCCGCGTGATCTTGGCCGACGAAATCAGCCCGGACGGCTGCCGCCTGTGGGACATCAACACCGGCGAAAAGCTCGACAAGGACCGCTTCCGCCGCGACATGGGCGGCGAAAGCGAAGCCTATCAGGAAGTTGCGCGCCGTCTCGGACTGCTGCAAAACGACGACAACGGCCCTGGCGAAGTGCTCGACATGAATGCACACCGCGGGCGCCTGCGCACCCCGACGAAACCGAAGAAGTAGCTTACACCACGTATCGCAGCGTCAGCCCGCTGGGACCGATGGCGTAAGCGCATTCCGGCATATGGTCGCCATCGACCTGCACAGGTGTCACGCACCGGTCGAATTCGATCTTTCGGCACGATCGTATTTCGGCGATGCCGAGCCGCGCGATCGGCAGGCGCAGCATGACCGCAAGCGACAGCGCGATTGTGCCCAGTCGGGTCGAACGGGAGAGCGTGGTGAGTTCCACCGAATCCGCTTCAAGCGCGGCCTGGGGGCTAACCCGGAAAGGGCCGCCATACAGTGCTGCGTGGCTGACGATTGCGGCTTCCGCCTCGTATTCGAAACGCTCCCCGTCGACCAGTTCGCCGCGCACGTTCATCGTCGCGCGTGGCCAGTGGCGCATCTGCCGGGCCAGCGCCACCACATAGGCATAGCGCCCGATGCGCCGCTTCAAACTGCCGTCCACGCTCGCAACCGCATGACTGTCGGGGCCGATACTGAGGCATGAAACAACCGGCATGTCGCCGAGACGATAGAGCGGCGAATGTACCCAGCTTTCCGGCCCGCGGTCCCATGCCTTGCGAAGGTTGTCTGCAAAGCGGGAAGGCTTTCGCGCATAACCCAGTTCACGCGCGACCAGATTGATCGTGCCCGATGGCGCAACACAAATCGGTATCGCGCCAGCATTGTCGCCAAGGGCCTGGACGCAATCGCGCAAGGTGCCGTCGCCGCCGTGGACGCAAATCAGGTCGGCAGTGCCGGAAAGCTGTGCGCCCTGTTCCGAAGTCGGCATCAGCTTGACCGCAAAGCCCCGGTCTTCGAGCGCTTCTGCCAGGTCAGCCAGACGCTTGTAGCTGAAACTGCCCGACACGGGATTGTAGACGAGATCGAGGGCCGGCATCGCAAGTGTCCTACTGCCCGCGCCCTTTCATGCAAGCATGGTGTTGGTGGACGCCAGCCGGTTACCCGCAGATTGGTGGCTGCCCCGCCCTTGGCAGTCGTGCTGTCGTTCCATAGCTAGGTGATATGGCTGCACCCTTTTTGAAGCGAGCGATCGCGGCACTCCCCCTGATCGGCCTGACCGTCCCTGCATATGCAGAAGAGGCACCCTCGCCCGCTGCGGAAGAAACCGCCCAGTCGGTAACCGGGTGGGGCCACCCCGTGTACGATATTGCACCCGACCCCGCCGTGCGGTTCGGAGTGCTGGATAACGGATTGCGCTATGCCATCCGGAAAAACGGCACGCCCAGGGATACCGCTTCCGTACGTTTCGGCTTCGACATAGGCTGGATCGACGAGGGCGAGAACGAGCTCGGCCTCGCGCACATGATAGAACACATGGCCTTCAACGGTTCGACCAACGTACCGGAAGGCGAGATGATCAAGCTGCTGGAACGGCTCGGGCTGGCGTTCGGGCCCGATACCAATGCTTCCACCGGGTTCGAGAATACGATCTACAAGCTCGAATTGCCGCGCACGGACGAAAGCACGCTCGATACAGCGCTGATGCTCATGCGCGAAACGGCCAGTGAACTGACTATCGCCGATGATGCGGTGGACCGTGAACGCGGCATCATCCAGTCGGAAACCCGAACCCGCAACAGTTTCGCCATCCGGCGCCTGAAAGACTATTTCCAGTTCGTTGCACCCGATACGCGATATGCCGCACGTTTTCGTGCCGACGGGACGGACAGCGTAATCGACAATGCCCCCGGATCCGTCCTGCGCGACCTCTATGCGCGGTTCTACCGGCCGGACAACGCGGCCCTGGTGGTCGTCGGAAATATCGATCCCGATGTGGTCGAGGCGAAAATCCGCGCGCAGTTCGGCGATTGGGTCGCTCCTGCGACGCCGAAGGTGGAAGTCGACAAGGGCACGCTTGATCTGGCGCGCGGCCCGGCTGCGACGAATTTCGTCGACCCGGACGTGCAGCACATCGTCGTGATCGATCGCTTTGCGCCTTACATCGAACGGGCGCCCACCGTAGCAAACAACGCCGAGGCGCGCCTCGTTGCGTTGGGCACAGCGATCCTGAACCGCCGGCTGCAGAAGATTGCCAATGCGGGCGATGCGCCGATAATTTCCGGCAGCGCCTCGTCGGGCAATTTCTTCGATATCCAGCAGCAGTCAAGCATCCAGCTACAGGCGCGCGAGGGCGAATGGGAACAGGCATTGCAGGTCGGCGAACGGGAATGGCGCCGGGCGGTAGACCATGGTTTCACCCAGGCCGAACTGGACGAACAACTGGCCAATTTCGAACAGCGTTACCGCGACGCTGCCGACCAGCAGGACACCCGCCGCAGCAACGCGCTGGCCGATGGCATTTTGCGCACCGCGCGACGCGATCGCATATTCATCACGCCGCAGACGACTTACGAACTGTTCCTGTCGCAGAAGCCCGATATCACGCCCGAGGCGGTACACCACGCCTTCGCCGAGCGTTTTGCGCTGACGGACCCGCTGATCCATGTTTCGACCAAGGCGGCGATCCCTTCTGCGCCTGAGACGATCCTCGACGTCTGGCGTGCCTCGGCGCAGCAGCCCGTCGATCCGCCCACCGATACGGCAAACGCTGCTTTTGCATATGACGACTTTGGCGAACCCGGCGAAATCGTCGACGATCGCATGGTCGAGGATCTCGATTTCCGTACCATCCGGTTTGACAACAATGTCCGGCTGAAC
>CATMNW010000325.1 GCA_950071875.1 uncultured Erythrobacteraceae bacterium
ATATCATCCGCGTGCAGGAGGTATTCGGCAAGCTCTTCAATGCGGGCACCGACTTCGAACGCGACGGATCGCAGTTCGATAAGCTGTTCGAGGACGGCGAGACTTTCAAGATCGGCGAGCTGGAAGGCATCGCATTGCACGTGCCGGGTCATACGCCGGCTGATATGGCTTTCATCATCGGCGATGCGGCATTCGTTGGCGACACGATCTTCATGCCCGATTTCGGCACCGCTCGCGCCGATTTCCCCGGTGGTGACGCAAGGCAACTGTTTCAGTCGATCCGCCGGCTGCTCTCGCTTCCGGACGAAACCCGCCTGTTCTTGTGCCACGACTACAAGGCGCCGGGGCGCGACGAATACGCATGGGAAACCACCGTCAAGCAGCAGCGCGAAGAAAACGTGCATGTAAAGGATGGCGTGAGCGAGGCCGAATTCGTCGAAATGCGAACCGGCCGGGATAAGACGCTCGCAATGCCGAAGCTCATCATGCCGTCGGTTCAGGTCAACATCCGTGGTGGGCGCCTGCCCGATCCCGAAGATAACGGCGTCAGCTACATAAAAATTCCGGTGAATGCCGTATGATGCTCCCGGGTTTTCCTGACGCTGCGCCGCTTGCCGGCTTGGCTGGTGGCGTCCTGATCGGCCTGGCGGCCGCCGTGATGCTACTTGGCCTTGGTCGGATCGCCGGCGTTTCCGGCCTTGCCGCGAAGGCAGTCGGGCTTGGCGGTAGCGGCATCGCCAGGAGCGGAGCATGGATGTTCGTGATCGGATTGCCGCTGGGTGCGCTGATCGTGATGCTGGCATCGGGCGGGATCGAAGTAAGCTTCGCCAGCCCCGTTACGCTCGCAATAGCTGGACTGGTGGTCGGCATCGGCACGCGACTGGGAAGTGGATGCACCAGTGGGCACGGGGTTTGCGGTGTCAGCCGTCTGTCGGGCCGCTCGATTGTCGCCACGCTTACTTTCATGGCAACCGGTATTGCGACAGTCGCGATCATGAACGCGCTCGGGCTGGAGGTGTTGTGATGCGGACCGCTCTCACCTCGATCGTATCCGGCGTTCTTTTTGGGGCTGGGCTTGCCCTTGGCGGCATGACCGACCCCGCGCGGGTGCGCGGCTTTCTCGACATCTTCGGTGACTGGGATCCGACGCTTGCCTTCGTGATGGGCGGAGCCGTCATCGTCATGGCCGTTGCATGGCGGATCGTCCCGCGCCTGGCCGAACCGGTCTTCGCCGGCGAGTTTCACCTGCCGACCAAATCCGATCTGACCCCTCGCCTTGTCGGCGGGGCCGCGCTTTTCGGTATCGGCTGGGGGATTGCAGGGCTGTGTCCGGGGCCCGGGATTGCTGCTCTCGTTATCGAACCTGCAGCGGCCGCGATATTCGTCGTCGGCATGCTCGCCGGAATGGCGGTCGTGCGGCTTTTCGAAGGGGCATCATCATGAAGCTCGCACATGTAAGCGACACCTTCGCCGTCTCCCCTCAGGTTGAGCCGAGCGACATGCGCGGACTTGCCGACGCAGGATTTAGCACGGTGATTTGCAACAGGCCGGATGGCGAGGAGCCAGGCCAGCCAACCGTCGCATCCATGCGGGAATCTGCCGAAGAGGCTGGGTTAGCCTTCCATCATATTCCGGTTTCGGGAGGCGAGTTTCCGCCGGTTGCGATCAAGGCCTTCGCCAAGGTCCGCGAAGAAGCGGACGGCAAGGTGCTTGCCTTCTGTCGGACCGGCACGCGCTCCATAACGCTCGATGCCCTCGCCAACGTCGAGAATGAAACTGCCGACGCGCGCAACGAACGTGCACAGCGCGCCGGCTACGATCTGTCGGGCTTGCGCGACCGGCTTGGCGAATAACCAGAAAACATCGGAGAGTTTGTCATGGCCCGGAGCCTGAAACACGAAGTAGTCATCATTGGCGGAGGTTCGGCAGGCATTGCGACTGCATCCTCCATGCTGAAGCGGCGCCCGTCACTCGATGTTGCAATCGTCGAGCCGAGCGAGGTTCACTACTATCAGCCCGGCTGGACGATGGTCGGCGGAGGCGTCTTCGAGGCGCCAGCCACCAAGCGCACCACAGCGAGCGTAATGCCAAAACAGGCGACCTGGTTGAAAACGACTGCCGCATCTTTCCAACCCGAAAACAATCAGGTCACCCTCGGCGATGGGACGACGATCACCTACCGCGTTTTGATCGTCGCTCCGGGCATCCGGCTTGCCTGGGAAAAGATCGACGGCCTGAAGGAAACGCTCGGCAAGAACGGCGTCACCTCCAACTATCGCTACGATCTGGCGCCCTACACTTGGGAACTAGTGCGCAATCTGAAATCGGGGCGCGCGATATTCAGCCAGCCGCCCATGCCTATCAAATGCGCAGGTGCGCCGCAGAAGGCGATGTATCTGTCATGCGATGCCTGGATGGAACGCGGCGTTCTCGGCAACATCGATGTTGAATTCCGCAATACCGGGGGCGTCCTGTTCGGGGTAAAAGAATACGTCCCGGCGCTTATGGAATATGTCGAAAAATACGGGATCGACCTGAAGCTGAACCAGACGCTCGTTGCCGTGGATGGTGCGGCCCGCAAAGCCGTGTTCGAGACCGAACCCGGTGAAGAAACAGTCGAGTTCGATATGCTTCATGCGGTTCCACCGCAGGTTGCCCCGCAGTTCATTGCCGACAGCCCTCTCGCGAATGCCGAAAGCGGATTTGTCGATGTCGACAAGTTCACGCTACAGCACGTCCGCTATCCCAACGTCTTCGGTCTTGGAGATGCTGGATCGACTCCCAATGCGAAGACGATGGCCGCTGCCCGCAAACAGGCGCCGATCGCCGCGGTCAATGCGCTTGCCCAACTCCATACAAAACAGCCCTTGGCCGATTACGACGGCTACGGTTCCTGCCCGTTGACCGTAGAGCGCGGGAAGATCGTGCTCGCCGAATTCGGATATGACGGAAAGCTTCTGCCGAGCTTCCCGAGGTGGGTCATCGAAGGCACGAAGCCGCGCAAGCTGAGCTGGCTGCTCAAGTCAGAGGCGCTGCCGTGGATTTACTGGAACGGCATGCTGAAGGGCCATGAATGGCTGGCCAAGCCGCACATAAAGAAGGCCGCCTGATCGTGAGCGACAGCAATCCGAGGGCGGCTGGTGGGCCTTCCAGTCTGCCCCGCCGACACAAGCCCGGGCTGTTGGCGCAATACCTCCCGATCCTCGAGTGGGGCCGGAACTACAACGGCTCGGTCCTGACGAACGATCTTGTCGCGGCGATCATCGTCACGATTATGCTGATCCCG
>CATMNW010000326.1 GCA_950071875.1 uncultured Erythrobacteraceae bacterium
GTCGATGCGGCAGGTCTCTACGTACCCGGCGGGCGCGCGGCCTATCCCTCATCGCTGTTGATGAACGCAATTCCGGCAAAGGTCGCCGGCGTGGAGCGACTTGTCGTCACTACGCCTACGCCCAGGGGCGAGGTCAATCCGCTGGTCCTTGCGGCGGCGCATATCGCGGGTGTCGACGAGATATGGCGTGTCGGCGGGGCACAGGCGGTTGCCGCCCTTGCCTATGGCACGGTCGGCGCACCCAAAGCATCCATATTGGTGGGGCCGGGCAATCAGTTCGTGGCCGAAGCCAAGCGGCTTTTATTCGGGCGCGTCGGTATCGATATGGTCGCCGGACCGAGCGAAATCCTCGTGATTGCCGATGCCAACAACGACCCTGAATGGATCGCGGCGGATCTGCTCAGTCAGGCCGAACACGACCCGACCAGCCAGTCGATCCTGATCACCGACAGCGAAGCGATGGCTCGCAATGTCGGCAACGCAATCGACCTTGCATTGATGAAGCTCCCAACAGCCAAGACTGCCAAGGCAAGCTGGGATGCGCACGGGCTGATCGTGGTGGTCGATGATCTGGAGCAGGCGCCTGCCCTTTCCGACCAGCTCGCTGCCGAACATGTCGAACTGATGGTCGACGATGCCCAGGCCCTGTTCGACCGCTTGCGCCATGCGGGCAGCGTTTTCCTGGGTCGCCATACGCCCGAGGCCGTGGGTGACTACATCGCCGGGCCCAACCACGTTCTTCCGACCGGTCGCCGCGCCCGCTTCGCCAGCGGATTGTCGGTGCTCGATTTCATGAAGCGCACCAGCTTCATCGACGCTTCCGAAGCCGCCCTTGCGGCGATCGGTCCAGCGGCGATCAAGCTGGCGGAGGCGGAAGGCCTTCCCGCGCACGCCCTTTCCATTTCCACGAGACTGAAATGAGCCAAAACCTCAGATCGCAAGCCCCCAAATCGCAGGCAAGGAGCGCTGCTCGCCTCGGCGCCGTGCAGGCGCTTTACCAGCAGCAGATGGAAGGCACGCGCCTCGCCAAACTCCTCGATGAATTCCACCAGCACCGCCTCGGCCGCGTGATCGAGGACGAGGAATATGCCGAGGCCGACGTCGATTTCTTCGACGATGTGGTCAGCGGCGTCGATGCCCGGCGCGACGAGATCGACGCCATGCTGACCGCGCGCCTCGCGGAAGGCTGGACGCTGCTGCGGCTCGACAAGACCATGCTCCAGATCCTGCGCGCCGGGACCTACGAACTGATTGCCCGGGCAGATGTGCCCAAGGCCAGCACGATCAGCGAATATGTCGATGTGGCCAAGGCCTTCTTCGACGACCGCGAGGCGAAATTCGTCAACGGCGTCCTCGATGCAGTCGCCAAGGAGGCAGGTCGCTGAACGAAAGCGATTTCATCGCCGCGCTGCGGGCGCTGGCAGGTGATCCCGCCGCGCGCGGGCTTGAAGATGATGCCTCTGTCCTCGAATTCGGCAACGAAACACTCGTCCTGACGCACGATGCGTTGGTCCAGGGCGTCCATGTTCGAGATGACGAGGACCCGGCCGACATCGCGTGGAAACTGGTCGCGGTGAATCTTTCCGATCTTGCAGCCAAGGGGGCAAAGCCTATCGGCGTGCTCGTCTCGCACATGCTCGGCGGTGAGGATGAGCGATTTGCCGAAGGTCTGCGCGAAGTTCTGCAGGCCTATGACGTTCCCCTACTTGGCGGCGATACGGTTCGCGCCGAGGGGCGGCGCTCCTGGGGCTGTACCGCGATCGGCAGGGCAATGCATACGCCCGTCCCCGACCGCCGCTGCGCACGACCGGGAGATGCCATCCATGTCACCGGCTCGCTAGGTCGGGCGCTGCTGGGGTTCGAAGGCGATCCGGACCATACGGCTGCCTATCTTCGCCCAAAGCCGCTCATCGACGATGGCATTGCTCTTGCGGTGCATGTTTCCGCAATGATGGATGTATCGGACGGTCTGCTGCTCGATTGCTGGCGGTTGGCCAATGCAAGTTCGGTTACCATGAACCTGCACAGCAGCGCGTTCCCTGTCGCCGATCCTGCACGCAGGGACGAGTGCGTGCGCTGGGGCGACGACTATCAGCTCCTTTTCACGGCAGCGCCGGATGCAGTCTTGCCCTGCCCTGCAACCCGTATCGGCACGGTTGGCGATAGGCGCGAGGCAGCGCTGTGCCTCGACGGAAAGATGCTGACGCCTGCGGACGGCCTCGGGTACCAACACTAGGCTCTTGCCGAAACGCTGTCAGATACCCGCGGATTGCTGCGCGTTTCGGCCTTGTCACGCAATTTAAGCCTCTTATACCCTTCCCCTACGTGCTCCGACATCTCCCAACGGTCGAGAAGCATCAAACATAAAACGGGAGGGGATATTTCGTGGACTTAGTGCTCATATCTATTGGGCTGGGACTGCTTGCCGTCATCTACGGTTTCGTCACCAGCCGCCAGGTGCTCGCTTCGGGTGCCGGCAATGAGAAGATGCAGGAAATCGCCGGCGCCATCCAGGAAGGCGCGCAGGCCTATCTGAAACGCCAGTATACGACGATCAGCGTGGTCGGCATCGCGGTAGCGGTGCTGGTCTTCGCTTTCCTCGGCATCGTGCCGGCGGTCGGCTTCGTGATCGGGGCGATCCTGTCGGGTGTCGCCGGCTTCATAGGCATGAACATTTCGGTGCGCGCAAACGTGCGGACCGCCGCTGCCGCGCAAAGCGGGCTTCAGCAAGGCCTGACGCTCGCCTTCCGTGCGGGTGCAATCACCGGCATGCTGGTGGCAGGCCTCGCCCTGCTCGCGATTGCGGTGTTCTTCTGGTACCTCGTCGGCCCCGGCGGACACGCGCCCAATAGCCGCGAAGTGATCGACGGGCTGGTCGGCCTGGCCTTCGGCGCCTCGCTGATATCGATTTTCGCGCGTCTTGGCGGCGGTATCTTCACCAAGGCCGCCGATGTCGGCGCCGATCTGGTCGGCAAGGTCGAAGCCGGGATACCCGAAGACGATCCGCGCAACCCTGCGGTCATCGCCGACAATGTCGGTGACAATGTCGGCGACTGCGCGGGCATGGCTGCCGATCTGTTCGAAACCTATGTCGTCACGGTCGGCGCCACCATGGTGCTGACCGCGCTGCTGTTCGGTGAAACGCTGGGCGATCTGCTGCTGCCGATGATGGCGCTGCCGCTGCTCATCGGCGGGGCCTGCATCGTGACCAGTATCATCGGCACCTATTTCGTGAAGCTGGGCAAGAACAGCACCAATGTGATGGGCGCGATGTACAAGGGT
>CATMNW010000327.1 GCA_950071875.1 uncultured Erythrobacteraceae bacterium
TGCCGGGCTTGCCAGCGGCATCCCCCTGCCGCGCCTGACCGTCGAACTGATGATCGAACAGCTCGACACGCAATTGACCACGCCCGAGGACGAGAACGCCTATTACGCGCCGCTGCGTGCGCTGCCGGATACGTTCAGCGATGCGCAGAAAGGGCAGGCGACCACTGCGCTGACCTCCGCCATCGAAGGGACGCTGTACTCGGCGATGCGCAAATTGCGGACCTATCTTGCCGACACGTATCTACCGAAGGCGCGCACCAGCATCGGTGCGACCGAAACGCCGGGCGGCGATGCATATTACGATTACCGGATTGCCGAAATGACCACGCTGCCGCTGACGGCGCAGCAGGTTCACGACATCGGGCTTGCCGAAGTGGCGCGTATCAACGTGGCGCGCCAGCAGACCATCGAGGAGCGCGGAGAGCGCCGTCCGCAGGTCTATAAGACCAAGGAAGCGTTGACCGAAGCATGGTACGAGGTGGGCGAGCGGGTCGATGCGGTGATCGCGCCCCTGTTCCTGCGCCAGCCCGAAGCAGCGCTGGAGATCAAGCCTTACGAGCCCTATCGCGAGCAGTTCCAGCTGGCCGCATCCTACCAGCCGGGAGCCGAGGACGGTTCACGGCCCGGAACGTTCTATTTCAGCGGCTGGAACGCGGCGGAACGTGAACTGAGCCCTTCGGTCCGTCTCTATATCCATGAAGGCAATCCGGGCCATCACTTCCAGGTGATGTTCGCGATTGAGGATGAAAGCCTGCCCGACCTTCTGCGGCATGGCTGGTACACTGCCTATGGCGAGGGCTGGGCGCTCTATGCCGAAAGCCTGGGCTACGAACTGGGTCTTTACGACGATCCGGTAGACCGGTTGCAGGCGCTGGAGGATGGCGAGTTGAAGCGCGCCGTGCGCCTCGTGGTCGATACCGGGATGCATGCGCTCGGCTGGACCCGCGAACAGGCGGTCGAATACATGGTCGAGAACGGCAATCCGCGCGATTATTCGGAGAACGAGGTCGCCCGTTATATCGCGATGCCGGGACAGGCGCTGGGCTACAAGATCGGCGAACTCAAGATCAAGGAATTGCGCGCCCGGGCGGAAAGCGCATTGGGCGACGATTTCGATATCCGCGTGTTCCACGACGAAGTGCTGAACAGCGGCAATATCCCGCTTGCCGTGCTCGAAGCGAAGATTGACGACTGGATCGCTGCGGGCGGCAAGTAAGCGAGGCTCGCACAAAAAAGGGGCCGCGCAGTGCAATGCCGCGCGGCCCCCTTTTCTGTTATGGACCCGGCGATCAATCCTCGCTGGAAACCCCGGTGGTGCCTTCCGGCAGTTCGGGACGCTCGGGCGGCAGGGCCGCATCACGGTCGCCCGTTTTCAGGTAGGTATCGAACCAGCGCATCATGCGCAGGTTGTAATCGTACCGTGCGGCGGCCTTCTGGTTGCCGTGGCCTTCGCCCGGATAGAATACGAGACGCACGGGCACATCGGGCTTGCGGATCTTCATCGAACGATACAGCTCGAGGCTCTGGCCCGGATCGACACGCGTGTCTTCCTCGCCATGCATGATCAGCAGCGGGGTGTTGGCCTTGTCGACATGGTAGACGGGGCTGACCTCCAGCATTGCCATCCAGTCGTCCCACGGCCATTTGCCGCTGTGGACGTTGTACATTTCGTAGGGGATGTCACCCGTGCCGAACTTGCTGACCTGGTTGGAAATGCCGACGAACATGACGCCGGCCGCGAACTCTTCGCTCCACCTTGTCGATGCCCATGCGGGGGCATAGCCGCCGTAGGATCCACCTGTCACACCCGTGCGGTCGGCATCGGCAATCCCGGCTTCGACCAGCGCGCGCTTGGCATCGACCAGATCGGTGAATTCCGGATCGGTGTAATTGCCCGTGTGCTGCTTGGAAAAGGCCGTGCCGTAACCGGTCGAGCCGCGATAGTTGGGCAGGAACACGGCATAGCCCTGTCCGGCGGCGACATGGCCGGGCTTGGAATAGGCGGTTTGCCAGCCATTGCTGTCATGCGCTTCGGGGCCGCCGTGGACGTTGAGGATCAACGGGGCGCCGCCACGCGGGGCACCGCCGACCGGTTCGATCAGGACGCCTTCGACTTCCTGTCCGTCGCGCGCGGTGTAGCGGAAGGCACGCTGTTCGCCGAAATCGATTTCCGACAGCCACGGATTGTGGCTGGTCCAGCGGGTGAAGCTGTCACCGTCCAGGCGGAACAGCTCGGTCGGGTGGCGCGGCGCGCTGGCTTCTACCGCGATAGTCGAGCCTGCGGTTTCGACACTGCTGATGATCAGGGCGCCGGGATCGATTTCGCGCTGCAGCGACCCGTCGGCATTGTGGATACGCAGCACGCTCTGCGCGCCGACATGCACGGCTGCGACCAGGCGGCCGTCGTCCATGTATTCGACATCGACCACGGCTTCGGGTGCACCCGCATTATGCGGCGTGATGGTGCCTGTCGCGGTATCGACAAAGTGGATCGTGGTGGCCGCCGGATCGTTCATGTCGACCGCCGCGATCAGCGCCAGCTGGCTGGCATCGGGCGAAATTTCGACGTCGTCGATCTTGCCCGGCGTATCGATCACCATGCGAACATCGCCGGTGGCCATATCGAGGATATTGACCTTCTTGTTGACGTACTGGTCGTCAATCTGGGTGGTCGGTGCGGTCTCGATCACGCCGATACGGGCGTTGTCCGCGATCTGGAACGACGTGACGTAACCCGGCACTTCCACCTGCTGCGGTTCGGCGTCGGGCTCCGTCCCGATACGCGCGCGGAAGAGGCGGTTGAACTGCTCTTCCTCCTCGTAAACGACCGAATTGAAGCCCGCCTTGTCCTGCTTCGTGCGGTCCTTGTCTTCCTCGGCGGCGACCAGCAGGTGCATGTGGCTGCCATCGGGCGCCCACGCATAGGAACGCACGGCGGCATCCTTTACATGAGCAAGCTTGCGCTGCGCCCCGCCATCGACCGGAATGCCCCAGACAGCCATCTTCTCGTCCTCGTCGGCCCACAGGAAGCTGACCATGCGGCCGTCAGGCGAGAATTCGAGCCCGCGCACATTCATGTCGGCCGGCAGGAATTCGCGCACATTGCCCGGGCCATAGGCCATCGAAAGCTGCTGCGTGGTGCTGCCGTTTTCCTCGCCGTCGGTCACGTCGGGCAGGCGGGCGGTGGTGTAGGCTACACGGCTGCCGTCGGGCGAGACGGCAATCGTGCCGACGGCCTCGATCTTGGCGACGTCCTCGGGCGTCATCGGACGG
>CATMNW010000328.1 GCA_950071875.1 uncultured Erythrobacteraceae bacterium
TTCGGCCTCCGCAAGCCGCGAGTCCGCATCGAGATCGTAAGCAACCCCGCGGATATCAGGGCATACGACAAGCGCCCGCGCTCCGCGGGAGACTTCGCCCATCAGGTCATCATCGAAGCTCAGGATTCGTTCTCTTCTTCCCAATCTTCGGTCAGATCGACCGGGATTGCGGGCTGAATTGTCGATACCGCATGTTTATAGGCCAATTGAACGTAACCGTCCCGTTCGAGCAGCATGCAGAACAGGTCGTAGGCCGCGATCCTGCCTTGCAACATTACGCCATTGACCAGGAACATGGTAACCTGTGCCTCGGCCTGCTGTACACGGCTGAGGAACACGTCCTGCAACAGGCGCTGCTTTGCGCCCGATCCCTGGCTGTCGAACTGGCTGGTATCGACCGGCTGGGCCGGCATGATTGTGCTGATCGCGTGCTTGTAGACCAGCTGCGACTGGCCATCGCGCCGCAACAGAATCGAGAAATTGTCGAACCAGGTCACAATGCCCTGAAGCTTCACGCCTTTGACGAGAAACATCGTAACGGGCGCCTTGTTCTTGCGCAGCAGATTGAGGAATGCATCCTGGAGGTTCGCAGAGCGGCTGCCCTGCTTGGACTCGGGCGTTTTTGCACGGGGTCGTGCCGAAAGTGTTCTTTCACCGGACATGTCTTATCCCATTCTTTTTGGCGATCCTATAAAGAACCGCAGTCTGGGCGCCCACCACGCCCGAGTGCTCCACTTTGAGTGCGAGCGTCTTCAATGTGCAAGAAGAGCTCGAAAAGCGCAACGTATTCCTAGTTTGATTGGCAAATGAGTAACTTTCGCGAATGCTTTCAGCTTTTGGTATCGCTGCTCTTTCGCTCGACCATTCCAAGAAGCTTGAGCTTCCGATGAAGGGCAGAACGTTCCATTCCAATGAAGTTCGCAGTCTTAGAAATGTTCCCGGAGAAACGGCGTATCTGTACCGTCAGGTACTCGCGCTCGAAATTCTCACGCGCTTCCCTTAGCGGCGCCCCCATCATGGCACCGACCCCGCCGTTCCCGCTGCCCTTCCCGCCAAGCACTTCTTCAGGCAACATATCGACCTCGATCTGCTCGAGGTTTTCTCGCGGTGTCAGAATGATTGTGCGCTCGATAACATTGCGCAACTGACGGACATTACCGGGCCAGTCATAGGCCTGCAACGCGGCCATGGTTTCCTCGCTGATCGTAGGTGGACGGATACCCTGCTCTGTCGCATGTCTTGTGAAGAAGCTGTCGGCCAATGCCGGTATGTCATCGCGGCGTTCGGCCAGAGACGGAACTTCGACCGGAACGACATTGAGGCGATAGAACAGGTCTTCGCGGAACCTCTTCTCTTCCATTTCCTTCGTCAAATCGCGCGAGGTCGATGAAACGACTCTTACATCCACACCGATTTGCCGTGTGCCACCAACCCGGACGAAACTCTGTTCGGTAAGAACGCGCAATATCCGCGCTTGCGTCGAAAGAGGCATATCGGCGACTTCGTCGAGGTAAAGCGTGCCGCCGTCTGCCGTCTCCAGCAGTCCTGGACGAACCAGCTTGCCATCGGACTCTTCGCCGAACAGTTCCTCTTCAAAACGTTCTGGCGTGATGCGGGCAGAATTGACGATCACAAACGATTTGTCCGCGCGCGGGCTCCAGCTGTGCAGGAGGCGAGCAGCAACCTCCTTGCCAGCTCCGGCGGGCCCGGTCACCAGAACGCGACTGCCGGTATTCGCTACACGTTTCAACGTAGCACGGACCGCATTTATCACCGCCGAATTGCCGGTGAATTCGTCGCTTCGTGCCTGATCTTCACGAAGTCTGCTGTTCTCGCGGCGCAGCCGTTCCGTTTCGGTTGCGCGTTCGACCAGGTGAAGCAGACGTTCCGCTTCGAACGGCTTTTCGATGAAGTCCACAGCACCACGGCTTACCGCGCTAACTGCGGTGTCAATATTGCCATGACCGGAGAAAATAATGACGGGAAGGTCGGGTTCGCGGACCTTGATCGCGTCGAGGACCTCCAGCCCGTCGAGCTTGCTGCCATGCAACCAGACATCCAGAAGAACCAGGCTCGGCCGCTTCTCGTCTACCGCAGCAAGCGCGGCATCGCTATCGGCCGCAGTTCGGCATTCATAGCCTTCGTCGCTGAGTACTCCCGCTACAAGTTCGCGGATGTCGCGCTCGTCGTCGACGATGAGAATGTCTAACGCCATGGTGCGTACCTATCCTTCATTTGTCTTGCTTGCCTGCGCCTCGCCGTTTCCGGCCAGCGGATCGCGCGCGAACCGCATGGTCACGCGCGTGCCCCCGGTATCGACCGAGGTAAAAGTCATTTCGCCGCCGTGTTCTTCAACAATCTTGTTAACGATCGCCAGTCCGAGACCGGTCCCCTTCTCTCGGGTCGTCACATACGGTTCGAGAATATTGGTCCGGTCCTGCGGAAGGCCGATGCCATTATCCTGTACCGAAACCGTAACGGCATCCTCACCGGGCAGGACCTCCACCATGATCTTGCCGCGATAGTCCAAATCGCAAGTCTGGGCTTTGCTTTCGATCGCCTCGTAAGCATTCTTCAGCGTGTTGGTGAGCGCCTGACCCAACTGGTGCCGATCACACTGGATGCGAACCGCACCGCCTTCTGGCGCCACAAAACGGTAGTCAACGTCAGGATGTGCGACTTCTTGCAAAAAGAGCGATTGCCTCACCAGATCTAACGCATCCTCGGGCCGGAAGCTCGGCTTGGGAAGGCGGGCAAAGCTGGAGAACTCATCGACCATTTTTCGCAGGTCGCCGACCTGCCGCACTATGGTGCTGGTAAGTTCGTCAAAAAGCTCGCCATCCTGTTCGATCTGCTTGCGATACCGACGCTTGAGGCGCTCGGTCGCCAATTGGATGGGAGTGAGAGGATTCTTGATTTCATGGGCAATGCGACGGGCAACATCAGACCAGGCAGCTTGCCGCTGATCGAGCAACTGGCGCGTGATATCCTCGAAGGTAATGACGTGCCCTTCGCTTTCCCGCCCGATCTTGACCGCCAGGGTCAAAAGTTCACCATTGCGATTATGCGATATGACACCCTTCGCGAGGCCGGCGCGAACCATCGCACCGATCTGCGGCGCAAGCCGATCAAGTGTGGTGGGAAGATTGCCGGGCTGCTCTCCATTGGCGAGCATGGCTTGAGCCGGGGCGTTCATCAGCAAAACGTTGAGATTTCCATCGACGGAAATCACACCGGCGCTGACCGATTCCAGCACTGCCTCGATGAAGCTG
>CATMNW010000329.1 GCA_950071875.1 uncultured Erythrobacteraceae bacterium
AACCTACCCGCTCATTATCGCCATGCTTCTGGGTCTCGTATTCCGCGGCGTCGCGTTCGAATATCGCTGGCGCGATCCGGGGCACCGGCGTTACTGGGATGCAGCCTTCACTGGTGGCTCGCTGGTTGCTGCGATGGCGCAGGGCATGACGCTGGGCGCTCTTCTCCAGGGGATCGAGGTCGTGGACCGATCCTATGCGGGAAGCTGGTTCGACTGGCTCACGCCCTATACCCTCCTGACCGGCCTCGGCACGGTCGCCGGCTATGCCTTGCTGGGCGCGACCTGGCTGGTGTGGAAGCTGGAAGGCGACAGCCAGCATCATGCGCGTGCACTGGCAAAGAGGGCTGCCTGGGCAACTCTCATACTGATGGGCGGCGTGAGCCTGTACAATGTGTTCCTCAATGCCGAATATGCGGAAAAATGGCTGACAGCGCCCGAGATCTATTTCGCCGCGCCTGTTCCAATCCTTACCGGGCTGGTGGCTCTTGCGCTGCTGCGTGCCCTGTCCGTCGAACGGCACAGCAAGCCTTTCTGGCTGTCCATCGCGCTGTTCTTCTTCGGAATGGCGGGCCTCGGCGTGACCATGTGGCCCTATGTCGTGCCTCCAGGCCTCACGATATGGGACGCCGCTGCGCCCGAACGCAGCCAGATTTTCATGCTGGTCGGTGTCGCGATCACGATGCCGCTAATCATTGCCTATACTGCATGGGCCTATTGGGTGTTTCGCGGCAAGGTGGCTGACGAGGGATATCACTGATGGCTGAACCGCAAGAGCTGCCGTTATTACAACGCCTCGGCTGGATGGCCGCAATCTGGCTTGCGAGTGTTTCGATACTGGGGGCTGTCGCCTACCTTATCCGATGGTGGCTCAATCCGTGAGTAAACAACGCTGATGCGCCCGAGGTGCTCCGAAGCACAAACGGGCCGCGTTGGGCCATGGCGCTAAAAGCCCCAGCGCAGTCCGCCCCATATGGTTGTCGGTGTCCCCAGGTCGATCGATCCGCCCTGGTTGCGTGTTACGATCGTCTCGCCAGTCAGGTTCTCGCCTCTCAGGACGAATGCCAATTTGCCGGTGATCGGAACCTGCGCGAAGGCATCGAGTGTAGTGGCTGCAGGTAGAACATCCGTTTCGAGATCGTCTTCGAATTGGGATCCGACATGGCGAAGGGTCGCGGAAATGACCCAGTCTCGCGCCGGTCGATAAGTCACGGTCGCGCCGCCTGCGAAGCGCGGTGTTTGCGATGGCCGGTTCCCGTCCAACGCGCTGGCAAACCCGGACCCGCGTGCCTCTGCATCGGTCCAGGCGGCGGACGCATTGAAGCTTAGCCGCCCAAGGTCCACACGTGCCGACGCTTCCAGCCCGCGGGCGCGGATCGCATCGATATTGCGGCGCTGCCGCAGGTTCGGCGCGATGGTAACGTTGGCAATTGCATTCTTCACTCGGTTGTCGAATGCGGTCAGCGACAGGGCCACGCTCTCTGCGGGCGTCAGATCGATGCCTGCCTCGAAACCCTCCAGTCGCTCGTTCTCCAGGCTGGCATTCGCCTGCGTAACCACGGGAAAGACGACGAAAGGACGGTACAGTTCGTTCAGCGTGGGCAGGCGCAACCCGGAATAGGCTGCCGCGCGCAAGGCCGCCGCTTCGCTGATCCGGTAAAGCGCCCCGCCGCGAAAGGACGCGTCCCACCCTGCCCTGTCCGGATAGGCGGTGGACGAAACCGGCAGCCCGCCACCGTCGCGTTCGTCGAAGAAACCGTTACGGATGTTCCAGCGATCGAGCCGGGCACCTGCGGTCAGGGTCAGCGCCCCCGAAGTCCAGTCATCTTCTATGAAGAAGCCGAGGTCGGTATTGGTACCGCCTGCATTCCGGCGTGCGGTGACGTTGCCCGAAAAGGCGCTGATTGCGGTTTCGAACAGTTCGCCTTCCGATTGGCGGTAGTCAGCGCCCAGACGAAGGACGTGATCCTCGCCGACCGGCGGGCGGATCTCGAACTTCCCGCCGATCCCGGTCGATGGCGTATTGCGCTGGTCGAGCACGGGGACGAAGCGAGTGGACGAGATTACGATATTGGTGAAGTTGCGCGCCTGGACGTAACCGATCGCGTCGAATTCCCATTCACCGCGGCCGACAAGACGGATGCTTGCATCCTGCCCTTCGATACTGCTTTCCGCACCTTCGAAGCGCAGTATACGCTCGTCGCGATAGGCCAGTCCGCGGACCTGCAACTCCACATTATCGGACAGCGGTGCCACTGCACGCAATTGCGTCGACCACCCATCGAACGATGCGCGGGCGGACAACGGGACCCGGTCGGCCTCGGGCGTGGTGAAGAACCCCTTGCCGCGATCCCAGCGGCCCGAAGCGACTACGAAACCACTGCCGAGATTGGCCCCGTAACTGCCGGAAGCTTCGGTCTCCCCCCGGTCGTTGGCCAGGACCTGGCCGTTGAACCCGGAAAGTGCATCGATCCCGGCGCTCTCCAGTTCAATGGTTCCAGCCAACGCTCCTGCACCGAATGGACCTGAACCGCCGCCGCGCGTTACCCGGATTTGCGAAAGGCGTTCCGGGGCAAGTGCGCTGAACGGAACATAGCCGAAGAACGGATCGCTCATCGGTACACCGTCGAGCAGGACGAGCGCCCTGCTCGTGGCATTGCCGCCCAATGCCCGCAACGTCGCCCCTTGCGCCGACGCATTGGCGCTACGGCTGTCCGACCGGCGGAATTGCTGGAAACCTGCGACCGATGACAAGGCATCCTCGATCCTGCCCGAAGGCACGGCCAGGAGCTCATCCCGCTCTATCACCTGCACGTCGTAGGCCGGTGCCGCCGGTGTCTCCTCCAGACCTTCGCCCGTCACAACAATCAGGTCGTCGTCCGATTGCGCAAAGGCAGGAGAAGTGCAGAACAGCGCGAGCGCAGTGCCCGCCATCAGGGATCGGTAGGTAGCCATCGCGCGCTGCCCTAACCGCTCTCTTCGATGATTGCGATAGGCGGCTTACCGTTTGCACGCGCGCGCCGAATGTTCCAGATGTCGACCGAGAGGAGAGATTTTGAATGACCGAAACCGGATCGGAATGGGTGCATCGCCCGGCAGCAGCGATCGAAGGCGCCAATTGCACACTCGACGATTACAATACGTTTTATGCCCGTAGTATCGAGGACGCCGACCAGTTCTGGGCCGAGCAGGCCGAACAGCGCAGGAATGCGCGGCGAAACGCCTTCGGGTTCGGCGGCCTGTGCCAGTGCGATA
>CATMNW010000330.1 GCA_950071875.1 uncultured Erythrobacteraceae bacterium
ACGGTGAGATCGGTCTCGTGATCCAGCAACCGTGGTGAGTGCGAGCACGGCCTCTTTGGCATCCGAGCCAACCGCCAGTTTCCTGTGATAGTTGGTGGGGTAATGTCGAACCCACAAGCCAAGACTGTGGCTACTGCCCGTTACAAAGCCGTAACTGCCTATCTGCGGAACGGGGCGAAATGTCTCCCATCGACGCCGCAGTCTGCTGGACTTCGCCTGCATGATGGAGGTTTTCGAGCGGCACGGTGTTTCGTTTGTCTCGGTCACGCAACAGTTCAACACGGCCACCTCGATGGGGCGGCTGATGCTCAACGTCCTGCTCTCGTTCGCGCAGTTCGAGCGCGAAGTCACGGGCGAGCGCATCCGCGACAAGATCGCCGCCTCCAAGAAGCGCGGCATGTGGATGGGTGGCCGGCCGCCGCTTGGCTACGATTTGCCAGCGAAGGACAGCCGCAAGCTCGAGGTGAACAAAGGCGAGGCGCAGATCGTGCGCCACATATTCAAGCGTTATCTCGAGCTCAGATCGGTCCACGCACTCGAGCGCGATCTCACCGCGAACGGATATCGCTCGAAGATCCATGTGACCAAGAAGGGCACGACCAGCGGCGGGCAGCCATTCAGCCGGGGCGCTCTCTTCCACCTTCTTCGCAACAGGATCTTCCTCGGACAGATCGTCCATAAGGACGAAGTTCACGACGGCCTACACGATGCGATCATCGAGCAGGATCTGTTCGACCGGGTGCAGCAGCAGCTCACTGCCAATGCCAGGCGGGTTCGGAAGCGGTCGGTGACCCGAATGTCCAAGGCGCCGCTTACGGGTAAGCTCTTTGATGCCAACGGCGAGCCCATGAGCCCGACCTTCTCGCGCGGGAAATCAGGCAAGTCCTATCGCTATTATGTTTCCGCCTCGCTCCAGCAGGGAGCCTCGCCCGGCGCCGAGGGCTTGGTGCAGCGACTGCCCTGCCTCTGCCATCGAACGCATCGTTGGAAACGCCGCAGCGCGCTGGCTGGCCAAGTCCGGTCGCAATCTGGATCAGGTCGAAAAGGTGCGGGTTGCCCAGGACGGGATTGTCGTCGAACTGAGAGGAGCCGATCCGGTCACACTTTCGACGCGTTTAGATGAAAGCGAGCGCGTCCTTCACAGCGATCGCGAGCGCTGTGCGATCCATCTGCCGCTTGCACTGCCCTTGCGCGGGGGCAAGCGATCTGTCGCTCACGGAGATCAAGAGACGACGCATCCGGACCCGGTTTTGATCGCAGCACTCCGTAAGGCTCATTCGATGCTCAGCCAGGAAGGCGGGCTGCCGACCATGGATGCAGGTCCTGCCTCACGTTACGACGCCAACATCCTGCGGCTCGCATTCCTTGCGCCCGACATTCAGCGAGACATCCTCGATGGCCGCCAGCCAGCCTCACTCAACGTCCAGACCTTCCGGAAAATCGACCTGCCGCTCGCCTGGTCCCAGCAGCGGACGGCGCTTGGGTACGACGCTACGATTTAGACCTGTTCTGGTCGAATTTGCCCCTGATACCCTCGAATTGCACCCCTGATACGCCCGATTCTATCCCTGTTCCGTCGAATAACAGGGAAACGTCGAATCTGTGCGCGTAAGGCTCTGTAATCAGGTGGTTTAGTCAGCCCGAATACCCTCGATCGCGGCCAAAACGCCTGTTTTCGAGCTCAAATTCGCGTTTTTCCCTGCTAATTGCCTGTTGAGCAGGGGAAACCGGACCGATGTCGATGTCGGCAGAGACGCCGCCAGCAAAATGTCCCTGATACGGCAGCAGAGACGCGCGTTAAAATGCAGCAAGTGCGGATTGGTCTTTGCAATGCCGCCTGTTCCGCGGCGAAGCGCGAGGCCCCGGCAAACAGAGACTAGTGCTGGGGGTCGATGGCGGAGAGGGTGGGATTCGAACCCACGGTACGGTCACCCGCACACTGCATTTCGAGTGCAGCGCATTCGACCACTCTGCCACCTCTCCGTATCGGTGCATCGAGGGCGCCTGGCGCCCGGTCGAACGAAGCGGCGCGGTTAGCCGAAGGCCGGGACCTTGCCAACCCCGTTTTCAGGTCGCGGCGCGCTTTTTCGGGGGATGGGCCTGCGGTGTTCATTGTAGCGCCACGGGGGCATACCTATATTTTGACCATGAGCGATCGTTCGATCTTCTTTTCGCCAACCGCCGGACGCAGTGTCGATGCGCCGATGCGCAATGTCGCGCGCTATTCGATCGGCGACGTCCTGCGCCACCGTCTGTTCGATTTCCGCGGCGTGGTGTTCGATATCGACCCGGTCTTCGCCAACAGCGACGAATGGTACGAGGCGATCCCCGAAAACCTTCGCCCGAAGAAGGACCAGCCTTTCTACCACCTGCTCGCCGAGAACGAGGACAGCAGCTACGTCGCCTATGTCAGCCAGCAGAACCTCGTGTTCGACGGCGATAGCGGCCCGGTGGACCACCCCAACGTCGCCGAGATCTTCGAGGAATTCACCGGCAGCAAGTATCGCCTGCGCCGTTCGATGACCCACTGAGCCGGAATTCAGCTTCAGGACCGAATCTTCCACCCGCTCTTGAGCAGGCGGTAGGTCAGGTAGCCAAGCGCCGCATTGAACGCGAGCAGGCCGAGCGCCGCCCAGGCGACGTGCGACGCGTCGCCGATATCGCTCTGGCCGAGGAAGCCGTAACGAAAGCCCGAGATCACGTAGAAGAACGGGTTCGCGCGGCTGATCGCCTGGAACAGCGGGGCGAGGTTCTGGATCGTGTAGAACGTCCCCGACAGCAGCGTCAGCGGGGAAATGATGAAATTGGTCACCGCCGCATTGTGATCGAATTTCTCCGCCCACATGCTCGTTATCAGCCCGGCGAAGCTGAGCAGCAGCGCGCCCATCAGTCCGAACCACACGATCGCCCACGGATGCGGAGCAGCCAGTTCGACGCCCGGATAGAAGGCCATCGCCAGCGCTACCGCGCCGCCGACGAGGATCGCGCGGGTCATCGCCGCACCGACGATCGCGAGCATCATCTCGGCCTCGGACAGCGGCGGCATCAAATAGTCGACGATGGTCCCCTGGATCTTGCCCACCAGCAGGCCGAAGCTCGAATTGGCGAAGGCATTGTTCATCATGCCCATCGCGATCAGGCCGGGCGCGACGAAGGTCGCGAAGTTGACGCCGAGGATTTCGCGCTCGCCGCGGCCGAAGGCGACGGTGAAGATGACCAGGAACAGCAAAGTGGTGAG
>CATMNW010000331.1 GCA_950071875.1 uncultured Erythrobacteraceae bacterium
GCAATGCAATCGGCTCATCCTTGATCGTGATGAAGGCGCATTGCACATCATAGCCGTCGAGATAGGGCTCCACGATCGCGTCGTGACCCTGTCCGTGGATATTGGCGATGGCGTTGGTGACACCGTTCCAATCGAAAGCGTCGGAAATACCCCAGCTGGCGGACGACGCGTTGGGCTTGATCACCCAGCGCCCATCGGGCGAGGGCGGCAGGGCGGCCTCGAGCAGCGGGGCGCCGCGACGATAGCAGAACCACGGCGCGGTCGGCACGCCCGCATGGGTGCAGACCAGCTTCGACACCGATTTGTCGTCGCCCAGACCGCGCAGGAAAGGCATCGCACCGAGATATGGGATGCGGTGCATGTTGCACAGGATCGGGATCAGCATTTCGCTATTCACGAACCCGCCACGGTTCAGCAGCGGAAGCACGTAGTCGACCTGCGGATTCTCGAACAGCACTTCGTACTGATCTGCCAGTTGCAGGTTCAGGCCGAGGTTTTCGAGCGTCGTGCGCACTTCGTGGTGATAAATGGCATGATTGCCATCCTGGGGGTGCATTCCGCCGCCAAAAAGGGCGTGCTTGGCCATGAACATGGTGCGGATTCGCTGCTTCGGCTCGTCGGGAATGCGCAGCGGCATCAGGGTATTCGACATAATTAAACGACCGTTCGTTATATTCTGCGAACGCCCTTAGGCGATGTGCGGCCAAGGTCCCAGCATATTCGAGAGCGACAGAAACCGCTTGTCGTAAGCGGGAAACATTATACCGTTCGCCCATCGCGCAATTGAGGGAGGCTTGCGCAATGGCTTTGAAGAGCTGGTACGACCGGCACGTGATGCCGCGCATGATCACCATGGCCTGCGGTCAGGAAGGCATCGAGAAACGCCGCAGGCAAGTCGTTCCGCTGGCCGCCGGTCGCGTGTTCGAGCTGGGGTGCGGGGGCGGCCTTAACCAGGCGCTCTATGAAAGCGATCGGATCACTTCCTTTTCGGGCATCGACCCTCATGACAAGTTGCTCGACGGCGCACGAAGGCGGGCCCGGGCCAAAGGGTGGGACTTCGATATTCGCCAGGGTATCGGAGAGGATATTCCGTTTGCCGATGGAGCATTCGATACCGTCGTATGCACCTACACGCTGTGTTCGGTGGACGACCCGGCGCGGGTTCTTGCGGAATTGCGGCGCATTCTTGCTCCCGGCGGCAAGCTGCTGTTCCTCGAGCACGGTCGGGCGCCAGACACGCCAGTGGCGCGATGGCAGGATCGCGTCGAACCTGTCTGGAAACATCTTGCCGGTGGCTGCCATCTCACGCGTCCCGTCGGAGCAGCGTTGCGCGGCGCGGGTTTTTCCGTCGAACCGCTTGGCCAGGCCTATCTGAAAAATACGCCCAAGGTACTGGGCTGGATGGAATGGGGCGTGGCCCGGATAGGGTAAGGGCCGAGACGCATCTGCATCCCGGCCGCTTTCTTTCGAACCCTATTCGTCGCCGAAGGTCCGCTGCCACCAGCCCCGCTTGGGTTTTGCCGTTTCGATCGTACCGGCGTTTTCCTCGGGAGTTTCTGAAGGTTTTTCTTCTGTCTGAGCAGGAGCTTCGATTTCTGCTTCGGCAGGAGCTTCGGCCTCGGCCTTCTTCTTGCGCGGGGCCCGCTTCTTGGGAGCAGGCTTTGCCTCTTCCGCCGCCTCCGTAGTTTCTTCGGTCGACGCGCCGACATCGGTATCGGCTTTCTTCTTGCGCGGTGCCCGCTTCCTGGGCTTCGGCTTTTCTTCTGCGTCGTCGGGTGCTGATGCTTCGGCTTCAACCTGCGCTTCGGCTTCGACCTTCTTCTTGCGCGGGGCCCTCTTCTTAGGCTTCGGTTTGTCTTCTGCAGCATCGGCAGCAGCTTCGGCGGTCTCCGGCGAATCGGCCGGTCCGGCAACAACCGCCATGTCTTCGACTACCGCTTCGGAAACGCCTTCCAGCTTTTCCGCATCATCCGAAGTGACCTCGTCCGACTTCTTACCGCGACCGCGACCACCACGCCGGCGGCCACCGCGACGGCGGCGCTTCTTCGGTGCATCGTCGTCGTCATTGTCATTGTCGTCGTCGGATTCGCCGGATGTTTCTTCCGCGTCCTCATCCTCGTCGCGATCGTCATCGTGCTGACGGTTCTTGTTACGACCGCGACCGCCGCGCCGGCGACGGCGCTTCTTGCGTGGACGATCGCCATCGCCGTCATCATCGTCATTGTCCTCGTCGACGGTGTCGACATCGTCTTCGTCGTCCTCATCGACGATGGTGTCGAAACGCGGCGCGTCCTTGGGTTTGGGGCCGTGGCTGGAAACGCTCATCTTGGCGCCTTCGTCCTCGCCTTCGGGGACGACTTCGACGGTGACGTGGTAGCGTTCCTCGATCTCCATGAGATCGGCGCGCTTTTCGTTGAGCAAATAGATTGCCGCTTCGGTACTGGCGGCCAGCTTGATGACGCTGCCTTTGCCCTTGGCCGCTTCGTCTTCGATCAGACGCAACGCGGAAAGGCCAGCACTGGAAGCGGTGCGGACGAGGCCCGTGCCATCGCAGTGCGGGCAGTCCCGGGTCGTCGCCTCAAGCACGCCCGTGCGCAGGCGCTGGCGGCTCATTTCCATCAGGCCGAAGCTGGAGATGCGGCCGACCTGGATACGGGCGCGGTCGTTCTTGAGCGCGTCCTTCATCGCTTTCTCGACCTTGCGGGTGTTGGAGTGATGCTCCTGGTCGATGAAGTCGATAACCACGAGCCCGGCCATGTCGCGCAGACGCAACTGGCGGGCGATTTCGCGCGCGGCTTCCAGATTGGTGTGCAGCGCCGTCTGCTCGATATTGTGCTCCTTGGTGGAGCGGCCCGAGTTGATGTCGATCGAGACCAAAGCTTCGGTCGGGTTGATGACGAGGTATCCACCCGACTTCAGTTGCACCACGGGGTCGTACATGGCCTTCAACTGGTCTTCTGCACCATATCGCTGAAAAAGCGGCACGGGGTCTGAATATTGCTTAACCCGTCGCGCATGGCTGGGCATCAGCAGTTTCATGAATTCCTTGGCCGACTTGTAGCCCTGTTCACCCTCGACAACGACTTCCTCGATCTCTCGATTATAGATGTCGCGGATGGCGCGCTTGATCAGGTCGCTGTCCGAGTGGATCAAAGCGGGCGCGGCGGAAGACAGTGTGCGTTCGCGGATTTCGTCCCACAGGCGGGCGAGGTAGTCGAAGTCGCGCTTGATTTCGGT